>DAOWHF010000254.1:0-11845 GCA_030641565.1 Methylomarinum sp. | reverse complement strand
CGCTTAAGCAGTGCAGCAACTTACAATACAACCACTGATACAGCATTAACTGTTGGTGGCGTAAGTGATGTCTTTAGTGTGACAACTCAAAATGATCCAACAGACAGTACGCCGGATGCCTTTAGTTTTATTGATCAGCTTGATGTTGATCTTAATACTACGCTGACATCAAATGTGGTAACGGTTGCGGGTATCAATACAGCTGTTGCGATAACAATTAATAATAGTGAATATGCGATTAACGGGGGTAGTTACTCTAGTGTTGCTGCTGAGGTTGTTAATGGTGATACAGTTAGCGTAAGACAAGTGTCTTCTACTGCTTACCAAACCACAACAAATACAATTCTAACCATAGGCGGTGTCAGTGATACTTTTAGTGTTACCACGCTTGCCGAAGTGACAGCTGAATTTCAATTACCGCCTCAGCCAGTAGGTGATGCGACTTTTACTAGCGAACATTTCTCAGGTTCTGATAATTGCACCATGTGTCATAACAACCTGTCGGATAACCAGGGTAATGATGTCTCGATTGAAAAGGATTGGTCAGCAACCATGATGGCTAATTCAACACGTGATCCTTTCTGGAAAGCAAAGGTACGTACAGAGTTAAACCGTAACCCGCATTTAGCGGATGTGATTAACGATAAATGTAGTCGTTGTCACGCACCTATGGCTAACTTTGAAGCGAAGAAGAATAATGAGCCTATTGAGATCTTAGATAGTGGCTTCCTTAATGTATCAAACTCAAGACATGATGATGCAATGAATGGCGTGAGTTGTACTTTATGTCACCAAATTCAGGATTCGCCAAAACTGGGCACATTAGAAAGTTTTACGGGGAAATACGAGATAGGGAACAATAAAGAAATTTTTGGCCCTTATGACAATTTATTCTCAAATCCTATGGTGATGAATACCGGCTACACACCGGTGTACAGTCTTCACACCAAAGAGTCAGAGATGTGTGCAACATGTCATAATCTTAAAACACCTTATGTTGATGAGAATGGTGTGGTTTTAAGCACTACACCAGAGTCTGAATTTCCTGAGCAAATGCCATATTCGGAATGGTTGCATAGTGATTATGCAGGTACCAACAGTTGTCAGTCTTGTCATATGGGACGCGCTAACGGTGTACCTATTTCTAATAGACCTATGTGGTTAGAAGGTCGTGACAACTTTGCCATACATGAGTTTGTTGGGGCTAATAAGTTCATGCTGACCATGTTGAAGGAGAATAAACAGCAGTTAGGTGTGACTTCAAATAACTTTGATGACATTATTGCGGCAACAGATGTGATGTTACAAGGATCGGCAAATATTGAACTGTTAAGCCAGTCTTTCAACCAGGGGCAATTAGACTTCTCGTTAAAAGTAAACAGTCAAACAGGTCATAAATTGCCTAGTGCTTATCCGTCTCGTCGTGTAATCGTGCATGTGTCTGTACTGGATAGTCAGAATAATGTGGTCTTTGAATCGGGTAAAGTTAATGCCAATGGCAGTGTTCAGGGTCTGGATGCAGATTTTGATGCACTAGCCTTTGAACCACATTACGATGTAATTACTTCACCAGAGCAGGTACAGGTTTATGAAGCAATTATGGGCGATAGTAATAATCAGGTAACGTATACCTTATTGCGCGGTATGCAATACCTGAAAGACAATCGTTTATTACCTAATGGTTTTGATAAAACCACTGCACCAGATGATGTGGCTGTAATGGGTATTGCATATAACGATAATGATTTTACAGGGGGTAGTGATCAGATAAGTTACAGTATTAATGGTTTAGCGGCTGGAACTTATACAGTTCGTACAGAGCTTGTTTATCAAACCATTGCTTATGGATTTGTCAGAGATTTATTTGATGACAATTCAGCTGAGGTGAATGATTTCAAGAAAATGTATAACGAATCAACCAGTAAAACCTCTGTATTAACAGCATTGGAGTTTGCTGTACAGTAAGTGGAAAAAAGACGGCGAGCAGGGATGCTCTTATTTTAAAGCTCTCCTTTCTAGGTACCTAGAAAGGAGAGCTGGGAGATCAGAGCTTAACCAGCTCTTTTCTGCTCTATAAATAATACCAATCACAATAAGTTTTTATTTTAACCTCCTCATCCTAGCCTTCTCGGCAATAGCTCCTCGACAACTACTCCTGCGTTGTTCTACTACACGCCTTCCTTGGCGTTATGCATTGCTCTACTTACCAACATCCATGTCGGCATTCAGCAGGAGAAGGAATAACAGACGAACTTATTGGGATTGGTATAACGTGTAGTAGCTTGATTTGACATTATTAAAGCTTATTAGTAATCAAATCGCACACCGAAAGGCCATCATCGCCCCTTAGTGAACATTAACATTGTCAAATGAGAAATTAATGGAAACAACAGTGGTATTTATACTTCTTTAAATTCAACCCAAAAAGTTAAACCTTTATCTGAATTTTGAAATACACCAATTTCTCCCTCCATCAGTTCTACCAAATGTTTGCAAATGGATAAGCCAATTCCTGTTCCTTGAATATTTGAATTTGCTTTGTCCAAACGGTTAAATGGTTCAAACAAGCTAGGGAATAATTCTTCAGGAACACCATTTCCCGTATCACTCACAAGTAGCTTTATTTTATTGTTATTCGTTTTTTTACATGAAAAAGTAAGTTTGCCGTTGTCACTGTTGTATTTAACTGCATTTGAGGAGAAGTTTAGTAATACTTGTTTCAATTTTGTGTAATCTGCTCGTATTTTAAAACAAGTTTCATCAGTGACTTTATTTTCTAAAGTTATTGACTGCTGTTCTGCCTGAGGTTGAATTAACAAAAATACTTGCGAAATTAGTAATTTAATGTCGACTGGTTCAATGTATATATCAGTCTGCCCCATTTCAATTTTTGATAAATCGAGCACATCATTGATGAGACTTAATAAATGCTCCCCACCTTCAATTATTTGCTCTACTGATTCTAATTGATCTTCTGTAAGAGGTGTTCTTGTATCAGAAGCCAAGAAATTTGAAAATCCAAGTACAGCATTCATTGGTGTCCTAAGTTCATGACTCATTGAAGATAGAAATTCAGATTTGGCTTGATTGGCTTTTTCTGCTTTTTGTTTTTCTTGCTCTGTTATCACTTTTTCAGCTAAGAGTAATCTATTAGCTTCTTGTTGCTTAGCCTCCAATGCTTTAATGTCTGAAATATCGGTACGGATAGAAATATATTGTTCTGGTTTTCCTTGCTCATTAAGATAGGGAATAATGGTTGATGAAACCCAATAATATGAGCCATCTTTTGCTTTATTCTTTATTTCACCATGCCAGACTTTACCGCTAGCAATAGTTAGCCACATTTCTTTAAAAAAAGAGTCGGGATGAAAGTCTGATTTTAATAATCGGTGATTTTTTCCCATTAACTCATCGTGTGAGTACTGACTAATATCTTTAAATTTATCATTAGCATAAGTGATATTACCTTTTACGTCAGTCATACTAACAATGGCATGCTCATCGAGTGCGTTTTGTTGAAAAATCAATCTGCGATTATGGATATTGAACAGATTAACAATTGTCCCTAGTTCACCTTTATCAGCAGTTATTATGTCGGAAGTAGTTACATTCTGATTTTTTAAGCTTATTTGTGATGCTATTTTTTTAACGCGTGAAATAAAAAAAACATGAACACACAAATAGATAATACCTATGCTGGCTATAGCCGTCAGAATAAGAGGCCATAACAATAGTTCTATTTTTTGTTTGACCTCAGCTGTAATCAAAGAATAAGGAATAATATTAATGACTTTCCAGTGAGTCTCCGGCATAACTGAAACTGAAATCAAGCTTTGTTCATTTACGATAGGAGCCATATCCATTTTAAAGCTGGATACTTGATATAAATAATCTAAGTTATTTTTTTTTGGCTGCTGAATTATAGATGAAATGAGTTTGGCTTCATCATCTGATATTTGATAACTATCTTGTGAAAGTTTTGATTGCAAGCTGGGATCAAAAGAGTCTATTTGACTATCCTGAAACTGTTTGTTAGTTAATTTAGTAATCGCTTCATTAATAGACTTAAATGCTGGATTTTGAATTGCCAGTTGATCTAAAGTCGGAAATTCATCCAGTCCTAAAGGTGTTTGGGCTGGAAGTTTAGTGATGAGTTTGCCATTTCTATCCACAACAATAGCATAACCTCCAAAAGTTGATGTCCACGATTTAACCAGCTCAGTCAGTCCAGATAAATTCATATCGACAGTAGACACACCGTAGTATTGCTTACCTTTATATATAGGGATGCTACAGGTAACCATTGGTTCTTTAGAATAGGGATCAATATATGAACTTGACCACATAACATCACCGGCTGATTGGTAGCGTATAGGTGCATACCATGCTTCATGGTGGTACCCCATACCATCAGGATCATTGTAGTCATCGAAAAACTGGAGTGTATTATTCTGATCTTTACCCCAAAAGAAACTATTACGTTTTGTATCGGGGTTAAATAAATATGGTTCAGGCCAGATACCACCTCCAGCGATTAGTTCTTGGCTGGGAGAACCTTCAAGTAATGACTTAAAGAGATTAAGATAATCTTTTTTATTAGGCGATATAACAGTGGCAACATTTGCCATCGAAGCTGCCAATGTATGAGCAACGGATGTTTTTCGTTGTAATTCTTCGATAATAGCTCGATTTGAAAGCTCATTATTTCGCCATTCTTTTTTTTCTAATACTTGGCTAACATTAGTTTGTATTAATGAAAATGCTAAAAATACAAAGAGACCAAAGCTGATAATAAATATTGTGGATAATCTGAATTGGAGCCTATGCCACCATTGAGATTTAAAGTGATTGGACATTTTTTGTAAAAGTATTTGTTAGTTGACAAGTCTGACGACATATTAACATTAATGTTTTTATATAATTATTAGATGGGTTGTTTTTTTATAATTCCAATTTTTTGATCTTTCTATGACGGTTTCAATGCTAAGAATTAAAGGGGGGAAGTCGATTTTTATTTTCTTTAAGAGTGTACAGATAAGCTTTATTCTCTGCTTTTAGCTGAAGCCAGCTACCCAACAAATTGTACGATTTAATTGTGGTCTATTTTAGAAAATGTCAGGTTAAGTTTTAGCCAATACAAATAACGCTATGTAACAGTCTTTGTTTATTGTTTTTTACGGCGCATATATAACTGAGCTTTCTGAAAAGCCATGCGCGTGCGATGGTTTTAATTAGATAAGGGAATGACCTTATTACATTGGGGGCAGGGGGGGTGATCGTAAGCTTATATTGTGACGAACTCGTATTTGTCAGTAATTGGTATTAAATCAAGATAATGATTGTTTGGGTACGCTTATGCGCCCCTAGAGTATCTAAATAAACAATGATAAGCTACCTCATAAAGCTGAATGAGGTAGCAATTTCATCTTTGATCTAAGCACAGAAAGAAAGGCTATGAACTTTAGATCGATAGTAACTATTACTCTCTAGGTGCTTTACAAGTTGCTGAAACTACGCCTCCTTGGCTCACTGTAAATCCACCTGTTCCTGCAGAAGGGCCCCTAACTTCAAGATCTGCCCATCCAGGAATACCAATCATGCAAGGTATTCCTTCTGCTCTTCCTTGAATCTCTATAGGGTTTTCTTCATCAACTATATATTCAGCTTTACATGTTGCTAATACATAGTTTTTATTTATTGTTAGTTTTGTCTCAGCAGGACCTTGGTGAGCGAATGAATCATCTTCAGCAATGATATGCACATATTCATAACAGGATTAATACCAACAAAGGGAGCTTGATGCTGCGGCATTGCATTAGCATTCATCGTAGAAACGAGCAACACAGCACCTAAACCAAATATTTTTTTCATGTTTTTAACCTAATTAAATAAAAAAATGCTACACACTAAAATATGCATATTCATAATAAATAGAGCAATGGTCATGCCATATTTAAAGTCCTTATAAACCAATTGGTTAGATAAATGTGGCAATATAACTATGTTTTAATGTTGAAGTATTGTGATATGGCGTAATATTTTTTTCTTAAAAAAATATGTTGCGTGTTTTTAAAATCAATACTTAATTTATATGAAAAATAATATCCATAAAGGAGTTGCTTGATGGATAAAATAGCATTGTCATAAAGTTGTAATATTTTCTTTTTAAACTAATCATATGACTGAAAATATAAATAAACAAAACCCCTCGTTATTGCAACATGGTGGCTTAACTACTTACCAGCGCTGGCGATTGATTAAGGATAATCTCGCAGGCAAAGGGGTGATTGTCGGAGGATTGAGTGTGATCGTAGCTATTGTACTCATTTTCTTTTACTTGTTGTATGTCGTACTGCCGTTATTTGAATCAGCTGAATCAGAAGCAGTAGTTAAATATGATGTGCCTGAAGTTAGTGCGGGTAAAACCGTGTTACTGGCAATGGAAGAGCAAAACGAAGTTGCGGTTAGATTTACTGACCAAGGTAAGGCGGTTTTTTTTGCTGTTGCAACAGGAAAAACCGTTTTAACAGAAATATTGGCTATTCCTGAAGACGTTAAAATCAGCAGTTTTGCACAAGGTAATGCTGCCAATGGGGTGGTGATTTATGGCTTGTCTGATGGCCGTGTGGTGGTTGCCAAGCATGAATATAAAATCAGCTAGCCGGATGATGGTCGGCTGATTAGCCCTAAAATAGAATATCCTTTAGGTCGCGAGCCATTAGTTATAGGTGCAGAGGGAAGTGCTTTAGAAAAAGTCTCGATAAGAGTCGATGAGGATATGACCACGATAGTGGCAAAAACCGCAAGTAATCACATTGTTTTAAGTCATTATGAGAGAGAAGAGTCTTTATTTGATGATGACGCAACGCTGGAACAGAGTACAGCGGTTTTAGATTCAATTGCCATGGATGTTGAGTATTTGCTGCTTGATAAAGAACAGCGATTGTTGTATCTGGCAGGAAAACAAGGGGCTTTAAGTGTTTATAGTTTAACTGATAAACAAAAACCTGAGTTATTACAACACCTGAGCGTCATTGATAAAGGTAGACAGATCACCCAGATAGCATTCTTGAACGCAGAAATCTCCTTATTAATTGCTGATAATGCAGGGTTCGTATCGCAATGGACTATGATCAGGGATGATAAAAACCAGCATGTAATGAAAAACCTAAGGACATTTAAGGTCTCAGATAATGCGGTTGTTTATATTGATGCAGAGCAGCGCCGAAAAGGCTTTATGACAGTAGATAGGCTAGGCAAGGTGGGGGTTTATCATTCAACCGCTGAGAGGCTATTGATTGAGCAGCAGGTGACTCAAGCAACACCGGTTGCATTAGCGCAATCACCTCGGGCTAATGGATTTTTATTACAGTCAGACGATAACGCAATTAACTTTTGGCGAGTAAGAAATGAGCACCCAGATATATCGTTAAGTTCAATCTGGCAGGAAGTCTGGTACGAAAGTTATCCTAAACCCGATTATATTTGGCAATCTTCTTCTGCCAGTAATGATTTTGAGCCAAAAATGAGCTTAACGCCTTTGGTGTTTGGTACTTTAAAAGCAGCATTTTATGCCATGATTGTGGCTATTCCTTTAGCTATTATGGGGGCAATTTATACCGCTTATTTTATGGCACCCGCTATGCGCAGTTATGTTAAACCCAGTATTGAATTAATGGAGGCACTGCCTACTGTTATTTTGGGTTTCTTAGCAGGTTTATGGCTAGCACCATTTGTTGAAGAAAATTTAGTCGGTATATTTTCATTATTTATGACGGTTCCCTTGGGCGTTATGTTTTTCGCATTCGCCTGGCAACATTTGCCTCGATCAATTAGGCATAGAGTGCCAGAAGGTTGGGATGCAGCACTGCTTATTCCGGTTATTATTATTTCGGCTTGGTTGTCATTTAAATTAAGTCCAGGTATTGAGTCTTTATGCTTTGCAGGGGATATGCGTATTTGGATGAATGATGTCTTTGGTCTGGGTTATGACCAAAGAAACTCCATAGTGGTTGGTTTAGCGATGGGTTTTGCTGTTATCCCTACTATCTTTTCTATTACTGAAGATGCTATTTTTAGTGTGCCTAAAAACTTAACAGTGGGATCTTTGGCTCTAGGGGCAACTCCCTGGCAAACAATGACTCGGGTTGTGTTATTAACAGCTAGTCCAGGCATTTTCTCGGCGATTATGATCGGCTTTGGGCGCGCAGTGGGAGAAACCATGATTGTACTGATGGCAACAGGTAATACTCCGGTGATGGATTTAAGTATCTTTCAAGGCATGCGTACTTTATCGGCAAATATTGCGGTAGAAATGCCAGAGTCTGAAGTGGACAGTACCCATTATCGAGTATTGTTCCTTGCGGCATTGGTCTTGTTTTTGTTTACTTTTATTTTTAACACGCTGGCTGAGCTTATTCGTCAGAACCTAAGAGAAAAATACAGTTCATTATGATGATTAAAGAGTGGTTTAAAAGTGGTAGTCCATGGGTATGGTTAAATGCAGCAGCCGTCAGTACCAGTATTATTTTAGTGATAGGATTGTTATTGCTTGTTGCTGTGCGCGGTTTAGGTCATTTTTGGCCGGCTGATGTCATTGAATATTCTTATATTGACGGCACCGAAACGCAAATAATTGCTGGCGAGCTAGTTGATACTAGCGTTATGTCGGCAGCGATGGCTAAAGAATCAGGCTATAAATTAAAGGCTGGCGCAGATACTTTGATTCAGCATTTAATTAAAACAGGGAATAGGGATGTAACGGGAATGGATTTCCGCTGGATTCAAGATCAAAATATTCAAGCGCAAAGCCTTCCATTAGAGATGATTACCATTGAGAGACGTGAATGGGGTAATTTTTATGGACGATTACTGGCAGTAAAGGAAAATGACAAAATCATCGCCACAGGTGATGCAGCATGGCCAGCTGTTCAGGAAAGAATTGAGCAAGTATTGGACTATATTGAAGAAATTGAATATTTACAAAAGAAAGAAATTGGCTCTATTAACTACAGCATGGAACGATTACGTCTTAAACAAAAAAGTTTAGAACTAAAAGGCGAATGGAATGACGAGAAAAGCAAAGCACTTGCTGAAGAGAGAGCCAGTTTAAATAAGGAATATCAGTCTTATCAAGGTCAATTAGAGACCTTATATACGTTTATTAGACGAGATAGCTTGGTTGCCAAAGCGCCGGGTGGATCAGAGCTGGAAATTCCATTAGAAACAGTGGTGAGGGTGATTCGGCCAAACACCATGAATGTTTTAGACAAGTCGATTCATTACATTGAAAAATTTGTCGAGTTTGTTAAGGAAGACCCGAGAGAAGCCAATACTGAAGGCGGTATTTTTCCTGCAATATTCGGTACGGTAATGATGGTGATGTTAATGGCTGTGATAGTAACGCCTTTTGGTGTTATTGCTGCGGTTTATTTACGTGAATATGCCCAACAAGGTTTTATGACCCGATTAATCAGGATTGCGGTTAATAACTTGGCGGGTGTTCCTTCAATTGTTTACGGTGTATTTGGTCTAGGTTTCTTCGTTTATATATTGGGTGGAAGTATTGATGATTTGTTTTTCCCTGAATCAGCACCCGCCCCCGTATTTGGTACTCCCGGATTATTATGGGCTTCTTTAACATTAGCGTTATTAACGTTACCAGTCGTGATTGTTTCAACCGAAGAAGGTTTGTCGCGAGTTCCTAAATCAATTCGTGAAGGCAGTCTGGCTTTAGGGGCAACAAAAGCAGAAACCTTATGGCGGACGGTATTGCCTATGGCTAGCCCTGCAATGATGACAGGGTTAATATTAGCGGTGGCAAGAGCAGCGGGTGAAGTGGCACCATTGATGTTAGTGGGGGTTGTTAAATTAGCACCGACGCTACCTTTGGATGGAAACTTTCCTTTCTTGCATTTAGACAGAAAGTTTATGCATTTAGGATTTCATATCTATGATGTAGGCTTTCAAAGTCCAAATGTTGAGGCGGCAAGACCATTAGTTTATGCCACATCATTATTATTAGTGATGGTGATAATCGGGCTGAATTTATTTGCGATTGGCATCAGAAATAATTTGCGAGAGAAGTTTAGAACTTTGGAAGGGATGTAGGGAGAATAAGAAAAAAGTGAATTCTCACTATTGAATCATCGTTTCTACGTAGCCCGTATGGAGTAAAGCGTAATACGGGGATTCGGTGGCGCAGTTCCCGTATTCCACTTCGTTTTATACGGGCTACATCATTAACAATATATTCCCAAGCAGCGCTTGAGAACCAGGAAATATAAAATGACAGATACATGCATTAAAGTAGAAGATTTAAATCTGTATTACGGTGAGAAGCAGGCATTATTTAATGTCAATATGGAAATTCCCCGGAAAAAAGTGACTGCCTATATAGGTCCTAGTGGCTGTGGTAAATCAACTTTACTAAGAAGTATCAACCGTATGAATGATTTGGTTGATAGCGCCAAAATTGACGGCAAAATCTTGCTGGATGGTGAAGACATCTATGACAAATCAGTCAATGTTGCAGATTTGCGTAGACGCGTCGGAATGGTGTTTCAAAAACCAAACCCTTTTCCAAAATCAATTTATGAGAATGTCGCTTATGGATTGCGAATTCAAGGGGTAAATGATCGTCGTATCTTGGATGAAACGGTTGAAAAGTCATTAAAAAGTGCGGCACTTTGGGGCGAAGTTAAAGATCGTTTACATGATAATGCGTTGGGTATGTCGGGTGGTCAGCAACAGCGATTGGTAATTGCCAGAGCAATTGCAATTGAGCCTGAAGTCATGCTGTTAGATGAACCTGCTTCTGCATTGGATCCTATTTCAACTTTAAAGATTGAAGAGCTAATCCACGAGTTAAAAGAGCAATATACTATTGTTATTGTCACGCATAACATGCAACAAGCGGCACGTGTTTCAGATCATACGGCTTTCATGTATATGGGCGAATTGATTGAGTTTGGTGCAACTAACGAATTGTTTACCAATCCAGTTAAAAAACAAACTGAAGATTATATTACCGGTCGTTACGGGTGATTGGTTTATTTCCCCTCCCCCAACCCTCTCCCTTTGGAGAGGACTTTATCTAATTTAAAGGAGAAAATAATGGAAAACAGAGCAAGTGGACAACACATTTCTCATTTATTTGATGAAGAAATGGAAGATATTCGTAATAAAGTGCTAGCGATGGGTGGTTTGGTTGAACGACAGATAGAGTTAGCTGTTAAAGCCTTTATGACGAGTGACCAAGATTTAGCTGAAAAGGTTTTGCAGCAAGATGAGACGGTTAATAAACTGGAAATGGAAATAGATTATGACTGCGTTCAGGTCATAGCTAAACGTCAGCCAGCGGCAATTGATTTACGTATGTTGATGTCTATTATTAAAGCTATTACCGATCTGGAACGCATCGGTGATGAAGCAGGGCGCATAGCTAAAATGGCTATTCGTTTAGATGCAACTGACCATCACCATGATCAATATCATGAAATTAATCATCTGGTTGATATGGTACGCGGAATGTTAAGCGGTAGTTTGGATGCATTTGCGCGTATGAATGTGGATAGAGTCCTAGAAATTACTGGAAAAGATGAGAGTGTTGATCGGGAATATGGCAGTATTATTCGACAGCTCATTACAAAAATGATGGAAGATCCTCGGAATATCACTCGAACAATCGATATTTTATGGACTGTCCGCTCTTTGGAAAGAATTGGTGATCATGCCTGCAATATTTGTGAGCATGTGGTGTATATGGTGAAAGGTGATGATGTACGTCATCTGAGTCAGGACGAGCTGGAAAGTAAAATCAGACAATGACATTACTAAATATTCT
>DAOWHF010000086.1:0-4519 GCA_030641565.1 Methylomarinum sp. | reverse complement strand
ATGTTATCTACTTTAAACGTAAGGTTTACAAAAAAGCTATGGCTGAGTTGGGGGAGATTATCTTACCTGAGACTATTCCCGTCAGCGCAAATGGTTATCTGACTAAATCACCTTATTAAAATCGCCTATTGCCGGCACATTCGTTCCTGCAATAGGCCGATCTAATAGTCTTTATTCGTTGGCCAAACGATCTAATAAAGCAATTAATTCATTCTCATCAATAACCGGGATGTTTAGTTCTTGAGCTTTGGTGAGTTTAGACCCCGCTGCTTCACCAGCAACAACATAGTCTGTTTTAGCAGAAACACTTCCTGATACTTTAGCGCCTAATGCTTGTAACGATGCTTTGGCATCATTGCGTTTCAACTGCGTTAACGTCCCTGTCAACACATAGGTTTTGTCTGCTAAAGGTTGTGGCTTAAGTGCTTTAGGTGTTATCTCAGGCCACTTAATACCCGAATCAATTAAGGCGGTAATAACCTCTAGATTATGAGTTTGACGGAAGAAATAGACTACATGTTTAGCCACTATCTCGCCAACATCATCGACTTTTAGTAAATCCTCTATCGTTGCCTGTTTTAATGTTTCCAGTGTTAAAAAATGTTCGGCTAGATTTTTGGCGGTAGCTTCGCCCACTTCTCTAATCCCTAAAGACAGTAAAAATTTGGCTAAGGTCGTTTGCTTGGCATTTGATAGTGCCTTAATAAGATTGTCGGCTTTTTTTGGCCCCATTCGTTCTAAATCAACTAATTGTTCGGTTTTTAAAGTGAACAGATCAGCGGGGGTATGAATGAGGTCGGCATCAACCAGTTGATCAACCACTTTTTCGCCTAAACCATCAATATTCATTGCTTTACGAGAAGCAAAATATTGAATGGCCTCTTTACGTTGTGCAGCGCAATACAAACCACCACTACATCGGGCGACGGCTTCTCCTTCAATGCGTTCAATTTCAGATTCACAAACAGGGCATGTCTTAGGAAAAATAATGCTTCGGCTTTCTGTGTTTTTTTCTGGGAGTGAGCGGGTTATTTGCGGAATCACGTCAGCCGCACGACGCACGACTACGGTATCGCCAATTTTAACGCCTAACCGCTCAATTTCATCGTTATTATGCAAACTTGCACGGCTGACTGTTACACCGCCAACAAAGACAGGCTTTAAGATGGCGACAGGTGTTACAGCGCCTGTACGCCCAACTTGAAATTCAACATCAAGTAAAATTGTTTGTTCTTCTTGGGCGGGAAATTTATGAGCAATAGCCCAGCGAGGCGCGCGAGTGATAAAGCCCAGTTGCTCTTGTAGTTTAATGTTATCAATTTTATAAACTATGCCATCTATCTCGTAGGGAAGGTGGTCGCGCTTTTGCAGAATAGATTGATAATATTCAATGCAGCCATTAAGACCCGATTTAATGGCGATTTCATCGCTTACGGGGAGTCCCCATTGTTTTAATTGTAATAATCGTTGGTGATGACTATCTGCTAATATGCCATTTTCTAATAAGCCTATCCCATAACTGTAAAAGGCTAGTGGACGTTTTGCGGTTATTGCGGAGTTTAATTGACGTAAGCTACCTGCCGCTGCATTACGTGGGTTAGCAAAGCTTTTTTCGCCCTTTTTTTCTGCTTGCTCATTGTAAGTATTAAAAGCAGCAATAGGCATGACGACTTCACCCCGTATTTCAATGGTGTCAGGGATATTGTCACCGATTAAAGAGAGCGGAACATTTTGGATGGTTTTAACATTATTAGTAACATCTTCTCCGACACTTCCATCACCACGGGTTGCAGCTCGTATTAGTTTTCCATGTTTATACAGTAGGCTAATGGCAAGCCCATCCAGTTTAGGTTCTGCGCAAAATGAAGACTCTATTGGACTATTTAATTGCTTATTAATGCGATTAATAAAATCAGATAAATCATCACTGGAAAAGACATTATTTAAAGAAAGCATGGGGACTTCATGCTGTACTTTGCTAAAGCTATCCAGTACTGCTCCACCCACTTTTTGAGAAGGTGAGTCTGCGGTAATGAGATGGGGGTTTTCTGTCTCTAATTTGATTAACTGTTGGATTAGTCTATCGTATTCAGCATCCGTGATGACAGGGGAGTCAAGAGTGTAATAATGGGTGTTATGAATATTAATTTGCTCACGCAATTTTAATATTTGAGCTTCTACAGGGTTAGTCATTGCGGCTTTTTTTATTGGACGAAAGGGCTGAAGTTATCGATACATTGCATGTGTGTTAATTAGTATGAATTTTAACACGATGTATAGTTGTAAGTTCTTCAATTAGTGCTAATATTTAACCCTGAAACTGACTTAAGAGATGCTTAAATTGGAAGACGATATCACGACAGACCTTAACAAACTGCAAAGCCATCTGGATGGCATGTTGGATAGAGTGCAACAGAATGGTCTTACATTAAAACGGTTCCAAGAATTTGAAATGAGATTGCTTAATCTTAATTCATTAGCTGAAATGATTGATCAATTACTTGAAGATGCCAAATTATTTTTTGATTTGGATGTGATTAGTTTTTGTTTAATTGATCAGAAAGGTGACATTAAAACGTTTCTTAATGAAGATGGTTACGAAACTGAAAAAATAAAAGGACTGATTTTTTTACAAGATAAAGCTCTTTTAAAAAGTACCTTTGGTTTATCGACACAACCTTTTTTAGGTACTTATCGACATTCAAATTGTGCAGCATTTTTTCCTAATATGGAGAGAAGACCTTCATCAGTTGCGGTTATTCCTTTAAGTAGACGTGGTAAGTATCTAGGTTCGTTAAATTTGGGCAGTTATACACCTAATCGTTTTATTAATGATATGGCAACAGACTTTATTGAACATATGGTTTCAGTGGTCAGTACTTGTCTTGAAAATAATTTAAATTTTGAAATGATGCGTCGCGCCAGTCTAATTGATAACTTAACAGGGGTTAATAACAGGCGTTTTCTTGAGCAACGTATTGGTGAAGAGATTAATATAAGTCATCGTCGTCAAGAGCCATTAAGCTGCTTGTTTTTAGATATTGATCACTTTAAATTAGTTAATGATACTTATGGGCACCAGGCAGGTGATCATGTGTTAACTTTGATTGCAGGGATAATTAAAAAGCAATTAAGAAATAATGATGTGTTGGCGCGCTATGGAGGGGAAGAGTTTGTTGCTTTATTATCAAACAGTAATGAGACGAAGGCTCATGATATTGCCGAAAGGATTAGAGTCATTATTAAAGATCTGGCTTTGAATTTTAAAGAGTATGATTTTAAGGTCACTATTTCAATAGGTCAGTCGACTTACCAACCCAGTGAATTTACCACTATATCTGCCAGTGATGTATCGGAAAAAATGATTCATGCTGCGGATACTGCGCTGTATTTTGCAAAACATCATGGTCGAGACAGGGTGGCAAAAGGGGAGCTTGTTTTAGATGCAGACGCCAGTTCTAGGAAAGTTTCATAATCAAATTATGTAAAATCTCTTTTTACATTTTCTAAATCTTCTCACAACGCGCTGGGAACACACTCTATATATTGATACTATAAGCACTTTTCTGCGCAAAGTTTAAGACTTTATGGATAGCCCCATTCCTCACAAAATAGTATTAGAAGTAAAAGATTTAAGCTGTATTCGAGATGACCGTGTGTTATTTGAAGGTTTAAACTTCAGTCTTAATCCGTATCAAGTGCTATTGCTAGAAGGTAAAAATGGTAGTGGTAAAACTTCTCTATTACGTATTTTATGTGGCTTTAGGGAACAAGATGCCGGTGAAATACACTGGTGTGATACCGCTATAAAAGACAGTGATTATTTTGCTCAGATGGCTTATGTTGGGCATTTAGATGGGGTGAAAAAAGAATTAACAGTGACAGAGAATCTAAGGATGTCTTTGGCACTGAGTCAAGCGGGTAAATATAGTATTGAGCAAGCCTTAGAGAAGGTTCTTCTCGCTGGATATGATGATGCGCTGGTGCAATCGCTTTCGGCGGGGCAAAAAAGACGTTTATCATTAGCCCGGCTATTAATCACCAAGAAAAGCCTTTGGATTTTAGATGAACCTTTTACCTCTTTAGATAGAGAAGGTATTAAACTGATTGAATCTTTAATGCATGAACATATAAACGATGGAGGCATGATTATTTTAACCTCTCATCATGATCTCGTTTTACATGAAGCCGATGTACAAAAAATAAATTTATCCTTATGTCATTGATGACCGCGTTTTATGCCGTAATTCGGCGTGATTTAATTTTGGCATTTCGTCGCCGAGCTGAAATTGCTAATCCTATTTTTTTCTTTGTGTTGGTGGTTACCTTATTCCCTTTGGGTGTGGGTGCTAATCCCAATCTTTTACAGTCTATGGCACCTGGTGTTATCTGGGTTTCAGCCTTATTGGCGGTGATGCTTTCATTAGATGGCTTGTTTCGCTCAGACTTTGATGATGGCTCATTGGAGCAAATGCTTTTAAGCTCACATCCTCTAACTGTTTTAGTTTTTGCTAAAATT
>DAOWHF010000066.1:0-3213 GCA_030641565.1 Methylomarinum sp. | reverse complement strand
GCTAATGACGCAGAAAGATTTACACTGGTTGTGGTTTTTCCTACCCCACCTTTCTGATTGGTTATCGCAATCACTTTACCCATTTGCAGGTACTCCCTCTATTTTGATTAAACACCTTTCGGCCTCTATGCCTGGCACATGAACTGAAATAATTTCGTACGGCTGTTTAATTGCAAGCAACTCCTCATCATCTGGTCGCTGACCTTTCATTGCTAACAAGACACCTTTTTCATCGATTAAGTGGCTGGTTAACTGCATAATATCTGGCAAGCTCGCAAATGCACGCATCATAACCATAGAAAAAAGTGCCTCTGGCTCTACCTTCTCAACCCGGCTATGCATAACTTTTACATTCTTTAGTTTTAATTCCAAAATCGCTTGCTGAACAAAACGGGTTTTTTTAGAGTTTGAATCCACTAAGGTGAATTCAACATCTGGCAAAAAAATTGCCAATGGAATTCCAGGCAAACCAGCCCCGGTACCAATATCTGCCACTTGCTTTCCTTCAACAAAAGGCAGAATGCTTAAACTATCGAGTATATGTAAGCGCACCATATCCTCCCGATTACGAACAGCCGTTAAGTTATAGGCTTTATTCCATTTTTCCATGAGCTTGATAAAAGCCAATAACAATTCTAATTGATCATCTGTCGCCTCTATATTTAGTGCTTGTATGCCTTGTTGCAATATTTTTCGGCAATTTTCCATTATGCTGATTTCTTTTTTAAGTAAACGAGCAATAAAGATATTGCTGCGGGGGTTATTCCCGGTATACGTGAAGCTTGACCCAGTGTCTCTGGTTTTTGTGATTTCAGTTTTTCACTCACCTCATTAGAAAGCCCCGACACTGAACTGTAATCCTCATCAACCGGCAGTTTTAAATGATTATAGCGTTTGGTTCGATTTATTTCTGTCTGCTGTCTCTCAATATATCCTGCATACTTGGCTTGTATTGCTACCTGCTCAGACACTTGCTCATCAATGCCATCCATTCCGGCAAAATCGAGTAAATTATCGACGTCAACTTCCGGCCTACACAATAAAGACATCATACTGGCTTCTTTTTTAAGCTCTTTTCCCCAGATTGCCTCAGCCTTTTGCGCCTCATCCGTGCCAACTCTTACCCATTGCTTAGCCAAATCTGTTTGTAATTGAGCAATCGACTCACGCTTCTTCTTAAATGTTTGCCAGCGAACATCATCAACCAATCCTAGCTCACGCCCTTTTTCCGTTAAGCGTAAATCGGCATTATCTTCTCTTAATAACAAGCGATATTCAGCACGACTGGTAAACATTCGATAAGGCTCTTTTGTGCCTTGGGTAATCAAGTCGTCTATCATCACTCCAATATAGGCTTCATCACGTTCTGGACACCAACTTTCTTGCCCCTTAACTAATCGAGCCGCATTTAAACCGGCAATTAAACCTTGAGCCGCTGCTTCTTCGTATCCCGTTGTGCCATTAATCTGTCCAGCAAAAAACACCCCATTCATGTGCTTGGTTTCTAACGATGATTTTAAATCAATGGGATTAAAATAATCATATTCAATCGCATAGCCTGGGCGGATGATCACGGCATTTTCAAAGCCCATCATGGACTGAACTAATTGATGCTGAATATCAAACGGTAAACTGGTTGAAATCCCGTTAGGGTATATTTCGTGAGTATTTAAACCTTCTGGCTCGACAAATATCTGATGTGAGTCTCTATCAGCAAAACGCACGACTTTATCTTCAATAGAAGGACAATAGCGCGGGCCAATACCATCAATAACACCAGTGAACATTGGCGAACGATCCATACCTGAGCGAATAATATCGTGGGTTTTACTGTTGGTTCGCGTGATATAGCATGGAATTTGACGCGGATGCTGCTGTCGATTTCCCATAAATGAAAAAACCGGTGTCACTTCATCGCCATGCTGAACTTCCAGCTTATCAAAATCAATACTTCTACCATCAATACGTGGAGGCGTTCCGGTTTTTAATCGATCCACCCGAAAAGGCAATTCACGCAAACGTTCGGCTAATGCAATTGAAGCAGGGTCTCCTGCACGACCACCACTATAGTTTTCTAGACCAATATGGATAAGTCCACCTAAGAAAGTCCCTGTTGTTAGAACAACTGCCGTTGCAGAAAAATCCAGTCCCATTTGGGTTTTAACGCCAACAACTTTGTCACCTTCAACAATAAAGTCAGAAACGGTTTGTTGAAATAAGGTGAGGTTATCCTGGTTTTCTAAAGTTGTTCTTATGGCTTGTTTGTATAAACTTCGATCTGCTTGAGCACGTGTTGCACGCACTGCCGGGCCTTTACTGGCGTTAAGCGTTCTAAATTGAATGCCTGCTCTATCTGCCGCCTGAGCCATCGCGCCACCCAAGGCATCAATCTCTTTAACTAAATGCCCTTTACCAATACCACCAATGGCTGGGTTACAGCTCATCTGCCCTAATGTATCAATATTTTGAGTAAGTAATAATGTCTTTACGCCGCAACGAGCCGATGCCAAAGCCGCTTCTGTTCCGGCATGGCCACCGCCAATGATAATAACGTCAAAATTTTTCTGGAAATTCACAGCGACTCTATGTTCAAATAAAACCAGCTATATTAATAGGATATGGCAATTAATCCAATGTATTTAAGGTGTTATTATGAAAAAAACCAAGAAACTAAGGGGATTAGAGATGATTCCGATTAACAATCCGGTGGCAAAGTTTGCTTTCCAGTTTAACAAGGCCAAAACATTTAAAGATAAAACCAAATATCAACGTACTGCAAAACATAAAGGCAAGGAGCCTTTTCCAATAATGCTTACAACACTATTGGAAAAGGCTTCTTACTTCAGTCAACACAGGCAATCACAAATTACGGTTGTATTTTGGGGGTTAATGATATAAATCATGCCTACTATGCCCAGGTTGATGATAAACACCTGATTTGCGTCGCCCTCGATAAGAATATCCTCTACTTTCTCGCTGACGACCCTTGTTAATATAATAATCAGTGACACCACCGGCCACAGCCCCTGTTATCGCTCCTAAATAGGCACCATGCTCCTCATCAATCGCATGCCCAATCATTGCACCACCAGCCCCACCCAACAATACACCTGCGACAGGGGATTGCTGATAACTATAATAATTGTGCCTAGGATGTGCTGCACAAGCGGACAACAATACCACCGATAAAATTAGACTTATTCTGTAACTCCT
>DAOWHF010000052.1:0-8720 GCA_030641565.1 Methylomarinum sp. | reverse complement strand
TCCGATAATAGCAACTTCATTTGCTGAAAGTGACATGTCATTACGCGCCATTTGAAAAAAATCAATGGAAGGTTTGCCGATTATTACTGCACTTTTGCCACTAGCATATTCCAGAGCAGCAATGAAGGCGCCGATATCCATTTGCAGCCCATGCTCTGTTTGCCAGAAACGGTTTTTATGAATGGCAATCAGCTCGGCTCCATTGACCAATAGATTAAAAACATCATTTAACATTTCATATGACCAGGAATCACCGATATCACCAATAATAACGAAATCAGCGTGTTTGACAGATTGTTTAAAAGTACTGAAATCGTGTTTTACATCATCTGCTAGCAACAAATAGCAAACCGGGTTGGCAACTTTCTGCAGGTAGATTTTAGCTGCTTGTGGAGCGCTGATAATCTCCTCAAGCTTGATATTAAAACCTAGTTTCTCCAGCTTCTGTTTTAAAGACTCTCTTGAAAGGGTACTGGTATTAGTAATAAAGCGGCATTTTATAGCAGAGTTTCTAACGATATTTATTGCCTCTAATGCACCGTCAATTCTTTTTGATCCGACATAAAGCACTCCGTCAAGATCGAATAATATACCTTTTATATGGGATAGGTTATTCATATTAATAATGCTCCATATGAGAATGTTAAGGAATGGCAGTCGTACTTTTGCACAATTATTGTCAGAATTTACACTACCTACGACTTGCTTTAATCGGCCAAAATGAACTATCAAACACAATGTTTTGGCTTCATTTTCTATGAGACTAATTAATTTCACTCTAATTCCATTTGTGCAGTCTGGCAATACTCGAAATATACTATGTACGGTTAAATTTTCGGTGTATGCTTAGGTTAATCAGAGTGTAACCTGACAAACCATTAGACATATTGTGTTGCACTATCTCTAACCCAATCTACAAAAAAGTTTCAAACTAAAATAGTGACCATTTTCAGTTCAGACTAAATCGATTAACTTTATGCACTGACTGTGACGGAGAGCTGGAAAACTGAATAGTTGGTAAAGAAATTTATGGCACAGGTTCAATTACGTTTCTATGAGGAGTTGAATGATTTTATTGCACCTGCATTGCGCAAGGTTGAAATTGATCATGTCTTTTTTCGAAAAGCTTCGATAAAGGATATGATTGAGTCTTTCGGTGTCCCGCACACCGAAGTAGAATTGATTTTGGTAAATGGTATTTCGGTAAATTTTGCCTATACCGTACAAGATAAAGACCGCATCAGTGTATACCCCACATTTGAAATTTTTGATGTAACCCCGTTATTGCGACTCCGCCCAAAACCGTTACGTCTACCGAAATTTGTGATAGATACTAATCTTGGGCGACTGACACGCTACCTAAGATTGTTGGGGTTTGATTGCCTGTACCGCAATGATTATGATGATGGAACAATCGCAAAAATAGCGAGTGAGAAGAACAGGATCGTGTTAACACGTGATCGTGCATTATTACAACGCAAGATTATAACTCACGGGTATTTTGTCCGTAACATAATCCCCAAACTTCAGGTCAAAGAGGTTTTGAAACGATTTGATTTATATCGCTTAACAACCCCATTCACTCGCTGCACGCGTTGCAATGGTATATTGAAAAGAACAGATAAACATCAAATCGAGCATCACCTGGAACCTTTGACAAAAAAGTACTACGACAGTTTTCTAGTCTGTTCCGATTGCAAACAAATTTATTGGCAAGGTAGTCATTATGAACGTGCAAAGCATTTGATAGATGAATTTACGGAAATTAGTGGATGATTGGAAAACAGGTAATGATACAAACTTAATCTGTAGTAGCTCGAATTTGATCGAACATATTTAAAAATTAATTGCAACCAAATATTACATTAAAAGACCGTCATCGACCCATAGCAGCCAATTCACTTCGTTAAAAACACAATATTTCACAACGATACAGTGAATCTAAAATTCACACGCTTGTAGAATATTGGGCGATGACTCTTTTCTTGATTTCTGTGGATGAAGTTTGTGGGTTGTAGCTAACTTGAACAATCTGTTTTCCAGCTGATTTTAAAAAATATTCTACTTCAAGGTTATGAATTTTATTCCCCCAGTCCTCTCCGATAACAAAAATATCGGCATTCACTGATTTACAACCAGATACGTACTCAAGTTCATGGTATGGGTGTACAATATCGACATACCGCAAAGCTTTTAGCATTTCCATACGTTGGTTGAGAGGAATAGCAGGTACATTAGGCTTATAAAGTCCGACTACCTCATCGGAAGCAACGCCAACTGCCACAATATCACCTAAGGTTTTGCAGTATTTTAGCAATGCAAGGTGACCAACATGTAATAAGTCCCAAGTACCTACAGTATATACAATCTTATTCAATTTAATCCTTTGATTAGAGTCAATTTAATTGCTATTGTAGCACCTCCTTTTTACTCAAGCTCATTAGTGTTCTAACAATTTAGACTTAGTAAAAACATAACCATTATTTTTAGAAACAATCTAAACCGTCCCCATTAATTAAAAAGAAATACGATAATGACAGAAAATTCAGAATCTGAAGAGCAGCAACCCACCATTCTTTCTTATGTTAGAGACCTTCCCAATATTTGTTCGCTTTCAGGATTGGCTTGCACAGGACTAGCGATTTACTACAGCATTTTAGGTGTTTACTCTGCTGCTATGATTGGAATGATTTGGGCTGTTGTTTTTGATTGGGCTGACGGACTCATTGCACGCAGGATGAAAGGGCGAACTGGTAATGACCGAGTTTTTGGAGGTCAGCTTGATGTGTTAATAGACATCGTGAGCTATGGTGTCACTCCTGCCATTCTTCTTTTGAGCTATGGGCAGTTTGAACCTGTCTTTCTATTAGGAGCATTTCTAATGATTGCGGGTAGTGCGATACGATTGAGTTATTTCAGTACATTTGGTCTCGCTGGTGGGTCACAATACACTGGTCTCGCTCTTGACAACAACAATATCATTCTCGTTTTCATATTTTTATTTGAAGGTATTTTTAACGGGAGTGTTTTTTCTGTTATTCTCTATGCTAGCTGTCTAGGACTCACTGCCTTAAATGTGTCACAGATTAAAACTCCAAAACTTTCTGGAAATCCAATCAATGTGTTTATTCTCGCAGCTTATACGCTTGGAATGACAGCTATCTATGGCTGGAAGCTTCTGTAGAAATACCAGCACAATAACACTTTCATAATGTGTCTAGTAATCGTTAATTTTGATGAATGCTAAAAAAACCACTCAGTCACTTTTTAACTCATAAGGCTTTTTTGGACTTTTATTAGAATTATTTTTCCTTACAAACTGTACCGAGTGGGTCTTAACATTAACCGCAGTGAATTATAATCCTAACACCTTATACTTTAAAGAATTAATTCATAATATGTTATCCTTCCGAATTTTTATCTGATTGAGTTAGGAATGAATACGGAAGAAAATTGGGAGCCTATAATAAAAACTAGCTTCTTTTAAATCGAGAATACTTGCTGTCTTTGTGGGCCTGTTTTTCCTTCTTATAATTTTTGTCCCTGTTGAAGCATATGACACTATGGAAGCAAAAAGAATCTATATTGTTATCGTGTATTCCATCCTTGTATGCATTCAAGTTTATTTTTTAACAAAAAGAGGACAATCAATCGGCAAGATGCTATTTAAAATCAGAATATCCCTGCTCAACAATCCCAATGAAGTCCCTAGCTTTTTTAAAGTTATCATTTTACGGATTGTTATTAACGATTTAATGTATGTAATACCCATAGTAGGGTTAATTTGTTTAGTCCTAAATTATTGTTTAGCTTTGTTCAAACCTCAGCGCTGTATACACGACTATATTGCAGGAACTATTGTGGTAAAAGTTTAATTATCTATATGACTGCTAATAGCTGTTTTGAGACAGTCAATTAGGCACTATTCATAATGTTATGGTTTTGGTAATCCTGTTAGTAGAAATCAAACCTAATTTTTAAATATGTCTGGTTAAGTCTGAGTCAGTACACTTAATCATCAGTACACTTAATCATGTACACTTAATCATAATAATTAACAAGGCGATAAAGATGTAAGCCGGTACATTTTCCGTTTTACGGACTCCTTGCTATGTATGTATCACTTTTTCAATCACAGATAAAGCCTCTTCAACATGTTCAAAACTATGCGACCCTCCTTCATAAGCAATAATCTCAGCCAGCTGTGCATATTGTTTTTGCGTCTTATAAGAATCAATTAGCTCATCAGCCATATCCAGCAATATTATTCTATTCACCAAATTATCTGACGCCTGCTTTAAAGCATTTTCATAAGACCTATATTGATCGCAATGGGCTTGTGTCCAGTCATACGGTTGTTTTAATTCAAAGTTTTCACTAACGCCAATAAATTGGACCAATAACTCAGCAGGTTCAATGGCCGGATTAATCATAATGGCCTTGCGTTGGGTTTTCATTGCCATATATTCACTGGTAAATCCACCCAATGATGAGCCCATGAAAAAAACTTTATAGCCCTCAGCCTCTATATCTAGAAATGATTGCGTTAAATCACTAATGACTTGTTCAAAATCCCTATAATCGACATTGGGCGTATAAAATTTAATCTTATGTTGCTGACAAAATCTCTCCAGCACTACCAACTTTTGTTTTGACGCGAGTAAATCACCCGCCAGATCCAATGAGGCTGAATTAAAACCATGCAGGTAAATTATCGCGTTTTTCATTTACAGTTTTTTAACCAATTCCAATATAGCTTGTGCATGACCTTCATGAGAGACGCCATACATAGCTTCTACCAACTGCCCTGCTTTATTGATAATAAAAGTAGATCGAAGAATAGCCATTTTCTTGATGCCATTTTTTTCTTTCATCTGCCAAACATCATAGTTTTGACATATTTCGCCCGTTTCATCTGCCAACAAATCCAGTTTTAAACCATATTTATTAATAAAATCGGCATGACTGGCACAAGAATCTTTACTGACGCCAATAACCACTGTATCAAGTGCCGCAAACTCATTAGCTAGCGCGGTGAAATCATTGGCCTCTATAGTACAACCTGGGGTGTCGTCTTTAGGATAGAAGTATAAAACAACATTTTTATTGCCATTAAACGAGGCTAATTCAACCAATTGATCATCTTGGTTTTTTGAACTAAACGCGGGGGCAGTTTGATTTTTTTCTAACATGATTGGTCCTTGGTTAAGTGGGATTATTTATCCCGTGTATCTAAAGGAATGAGCATAAAACCCATCATTCCATCTTTTTGATGGGCATGAAAGAACTTTGCCCACCCTATATCTTTAAATTTTATGAACTGCACGACAACATTGAACAACCCGCTTTATGTCTCGCCCAGTCAGGTCGTTTTTTTGCATAGTTTTCTTTTTCAGCTTGTTCATCATACGGATGTCGCATCACTTCTAACAACTCATTAACCATAGAAAAGTCGCCCTGCTCTGCTTTATCTATCGCCTGTTGCGACAAATAATTTCGTAAAACATATTTGGGGTTAACTTGATTCATGCGCTGTACTTTTTCGACCTGCAAAACGCCTTGTTGTTGCAATCTATTGATATATTTACGCAACCAGACAGCGACACGCGAAGGATAATCTTCACTCACTGAATCAAATCGATACCAGGCATCTAACAAAGGTTGTAACAATTGTTCATCAGTTTGTGATTCCACAGCCATATCCACATCTAGTAAAGCCAGTTTTCGATAAAAAATCGTCATATCGGTTTCCACCTCAGCCAATAAGGCTAACAATTCTTTACATAAATCCTCATCTATTTCTGGCTCAAAAGTGTTTAAACCTAATTTCTCAGCCATCATCGCTTGCCAGCCTTGATCAAATACTTGGTTATACACAGTCAAGGCCTGTTGTAACGGTTCTGCATCTTCAATTAAAGGATAAATGGCATTGGCTAACTGTACAAGATTCCAAAGTGCAATTTGTGGTTGTTGGCCATATCTATAGCGTCGATATGTTGCATCGGTAGTATTGGGCGTCCAGTCGGGATCATAATTATCCAGCCAACCATAAGGACCGTAATCAATAGTCAGTCCTAATATAGACATATTATCGGTATTCATCACCCCATGTACAAAACCCACCCGCTGCCAATGCACGATCATTTCTGCAGTCTTACGACAAATATCTTCAAACCAGTTGATGTATGTTTCTTTACTGACTTGTTGAGTCTGTTTTAATAAATGCGGAAAATCCGTGCGAATGGTGTAATCAGCCAATTGACGTAATAAATCAATATCACCTCTAACAGCAGCAATCTGAAAGCTGCCAAAACGAGTAAACGAAGGGGCGACACGACAAACAACAGCACCCAGCTCGGCTTTGACATTACCATCATAAAACACATCTCTGACGACGTTTTCACCTGTCAAAACCAGACTTAAAGCACGCGTGGTTGGAACCCCCAAATGATACATGGCTTCGCTACATAAAAATTCACGCACTGATGAGCGTAAAACCGCCAGACCATCGGCACTACGCGAATAAGGTGTTGGCCCTGCACCTTTTAATTGTAATGCCCAGCGTTGATTTTGCTGATTAACCACTTCACCCAGATTAATCGCACGTCCATCACCCAACTGCCCTGCCCACTGGCCAAATTGATGTCCGCCATAACACATTGCATAAGGATCCATATCTAATAGCAACTCATTACCCACAAAAACATTAGCAAATTGTGCAGATTCACAATCATCAGTTGTCAGCCCTAACTGTGCGGCCATTTCCTTGGCATAAGCAACAACAGTAGGTTCTGAAACCTGAGTGGGCAAAACGCGTGAATAACACGCATCGGTGACTTGCCTGCGAAAATTTTTAGTTTCTATATCAGCCGGCAACTCTTTAACAAAGCGATTATCAAATACCAGTGCATCTAATCCACTGGAATTTTTTGTCTGTAAACTCATTAAATTTTCTTTAATTACTATTAATGAACATCATTATTGAGATAATCGTTTGTTTTATCTACCTTAAAATTTTTGATGTATTACTATTCTCTTACAAACAAAACACACGTTACTCTCGATGGGTAGTGAACGGACTTTAGTCCGCTACAAAAAAAATCAATCAGCAAAAATCTCACTCTAATAAGAAAAATAACGGTAGGATAACGATTTGCCATCTATATACTCATCAAGGTTAATTATGCGACTCTTTTTTGCAGCATTCGCTTTAGCACTAATGGCCTCTGAAGCCAGTGCTGAAGTTTCGAGTAAAGTAATTGCTTATGCCTGTTATAGTTGCCATGGTGAGAAATTAAAGTATCTGGATACCCCTCGCCCACTTTCAGCCAAAGCATTAACACAGACCTTACTTGCTTTTAAATCCAACAAAAAAGAAGCGACCATTATGGACCGGATCAGCAAAGGTTTTAGCGATGCTGAATTAAAATCAGTAGCCACTTTTTTAAGCGAGATAGATTAATGATTTCTAGACGACGCTTTATAAAATTAGCGGGTAGTTCTGCGGGGCTATTAATTACAGGTTGCCAAAACAAAAGCTTTAAACCCTTAGCATCAGCCCATGTCGTTATCATTGGCGGTGGTTTTGGCGGGGCAACGGCTGCAAAAACCATTAAAAAACTAGACCCAGCTATTAGAGTGACTTTAATTGAGCCTAAAACCCAATACATCACTTGCCCGGGAAGCAACTGGGTTTTAGGCGGAATTAAAACCATTGATTCTCTGGCTTTTGGCTATAAAGCATTAAGTGATCATTACGGCATTAAATTGGTACACGATTTTGTTATTAATATCACCCCTGACCAGCATACAGTTACCCTAAGTAATCAACAAAAAATAACTTACGATCGGCTGATTGTTGCTCCGGGTATCGATTTTCGTTGGGATAGTATTGAGGGACATGATCAATCCACCAGCCACACAATTCCTCATGCATGGAAAGCAGGCGTTCAAACCAGCATACTCAAAAACCAGATCCAGTCCATGCGTGATGGTGGCACAGTCGTTATTTGCGCACCACCCAATCCTTTCAGGTGTCCTCCCGGCCCTTATGAGCGCGCCAGTTTAATCGCGCATTATTTAAAAACCCATAAACCCAAATCAAAATTATTGATTCTTGACCCAAAAAGCCAGTTTTCTAAACAACAATTATTTATAGCCGGTTGGGAAAAAAATTATGCCTTTGGTACAGATAAAAGCATCATCGAATGGTTATCTATCCCCGATAATCCCGTTATTAAGCTTGATGTTAAAAACAAAGTAGTCAAAACAGATTTTGGCGATAAATTTAAAGCAGATGTTTTAAATTATATTCCTGCACAAAAAGCTGGAAATATTGCCCAAATGACAGGGCTTTGTGATACCAGCGGCTGGTGCCCAGTTAATCATAAGAGCAGTGAATCAACCCTGCACGCTGATATTCATGTGATTGGTGATGCCTCAATCCACAGCCCCATCCCAAAATCAGCCTTTGCCGCCAATTCAGAAGCAAAAGTCTGTGCCTTTGCCGTTGTCAGTTTGCTTAATGAAATTGATCTTAAGCAACCGACCTGGATAAATACTTGCTATAGCTTAATTAGCCCTGACCAAGGCATCTCTATAGCAATGGTTTATAAGTTAGACAAGCGAGGTAAAGTGTTTAAAGTAAAAGGTGCAGGTGGCGTTACCCCCAACACTCGTTATAAAACTCTGTCACTTGAAGCTAAATACGCACAGAAATG
>DAOWHF010000024.1:0-3474 GCA_030641565.1 Methylomarinum sp. | reverse complement strand
TTGCCCCGAATCGTCATGCCATTCATAGCGAAAGGTCACCGCAATGCGGTTATCGGTAAAACACCAAAGCTGTTTTTTTAATTGATAATCCAATTCCTTTTCCCATTTGCGGGTTAAAAATTCGATAATCTTGTCTCGACCGCTAAATATCTCAGCACGGTTACGCCATTGGCAATCAACGGTATAGGCACTAGCCACTTTTACAGGGTCTTTACTATTCCAGCCGTTTTCAGCCAGTTGTACTTTTTCTTCTGCGGTTTGTTGAGTAAAAGGCGGAAGAGGCGGTCTGTTTTTCATGATAATGTCCTTAAATACAGATGATATGGACATAGCTATTGCAGGGACTGTGCCAGAATGTTGGTTTTGCTGTTTTTAATATATAAAACAGTATGTTGTAATGATTTCTGGTCGGTGTAAGGGGTAGGGTTATTATTATTTGGATACGAAATATCGTGTTATAATGATATGTTGTTATTGTGTGACTGAGGGAAGTGCGGTGATTTAAATCAAGGCATCTTGTTATGCTTATTTAAAATTGACATACTATTTATGGCATGAAACAAGGAGAGACACAGTCTCAATTGGTCAAAGTCACTGCACATGATGATTGGAGAGCATCGTATGCTTGTTGACTTGTATGTGCTAGAAAAAGGACATAAATGTATACAGAGTCTAATGCAAGTAGGCAGTCGATTGAGGTGAGAATGAATCAATCCGTTAAGTTCTGGGACAAGATCGCAGTACGTTATTCAAAACAAGCCATTACAGATGAAGTGGCTTATCAAAAGAAGCTGCAAGTCACGCGTGACTATTTTCGTTCAGACATGGATGTGTTGGAGTTTGGCTGTGGAACAGGGTCAACAGCTATCATCCATGCGCCTTATGTAAAACATATTCTGGCGATTGATAGCGCCCCTAAAATGATCGCAATTGCCCAAGCTAAAGCTGATAAAGAACAGATTAAGAATGTTACTTTTAAATGTGCGTGTATTAATGAATTCAGCACAGCAGATCAAAGCTTGGATGCGGTGTTGGGACTCAGTATTTTGCACCTACTGGGCAACAAGGAAGAGGTGATCAGCAAGGTTTATAGCATGCTGAAACCAAGCGGGGTTTTTATCACCAGTACTGCGTGTATTGGCGATACGATGAGGTTCTTTAAGTTTATCGTACCGATTGGTCAGTTTTTGGGCTTGATGCCTTTGGTTAAGGTCTTTACTTCAACTGAGTTAGAGGCCAGTTTAAGAAAAGCTGGTTTTGAGATTGATTACCAATGGCAACCCAGTAAAAACCAAGCGGTATTTATTGTGGCCAAGAAGGCTGCTTAAAAATATCTACAGTTATTTAGTAGAAATAGAGCGCCTAATCCCTAGTTTACTCATACGTGAGCGCAAAGTATTAGGGTGCATTTCTAAAATAGAGGCTGCGCCTTGTGCACCTGAAATTTGCCAGTGTGTGGTTTTTAATACTGTAATAATATGTGCCTTTTCCATTGCCGCTAAGGGTAGTAAAGATTCAGTATTGAATTGTTTGTTATTGCTGGGGGTTATTAACTCAGGGATGTGGAGGCTGTTTTCTGGCGATAAAATAATGGCGCGTTCAATCACATTTTCCAGTTCGCGTACATTCCCTGGCCAAGGGTAGTCCAGTAATTTATCCATAGCGGCCTTAGGCAGCTGCTTAATTGGTTTGCCCATCTTGCTGGCATATTTGCTAATAAAACATTGAGCAAGTAACGATATGTCGTTTTTACGGTTGCGTAATGGCGGTAGTGTTAATGGGAATACACTGAGTCGGTAAAATAAGTCTTCTCGAAAATTGCCTTGTTGAACCATTTGCTTTAAATCACGATGGGTTGCGGCGATGACTCGGACATTAATTTTAATGGTTTTAGAACCGCCTAGCCGTTCAATTTCCCCTTCTTGTAACACGCGTAAGAGTTTAGATTGTAGTTCCAGTGGTAATTCGCCAATTTCATCCAGAAAAATGCTTCCGCCATCGGCGAGTTCAAAACGTCCTATACGTCTAACGGTTGCGCCTGTAAAACTGCCTTTTTCGTGACCAAACAGTTCACTTTCAATTAACGTGCTGGGTAGCGCCGCACAATTTACTTTTACTAATGTGCGTTCTTTGCGCAGGCTAAGATTGTGTAATGCACGAGCAATTAGCTCTTTCCCCGTGCCTGTTTCGCCTTGTATTAATACCGTTGTTTCGGTGGGGGCGGCTTGCTCTACCTGATGTAACACTGCTTTTAATGGCTGGCTTTGGCCTAATATATCGGCAAAATTATGCTTAAGATTAACTTGTTCTTGCAGATAAATATTTTCTGCCTGTAGCCGGTTTTGTAATTGTTTTATTTCAGACAGTGCCGACTTGAGTTTTTGCTCGGCAAGTTTACGCTCAGTAATATCTCTAAAGACCAGAACAACGCCTTGTACTTTTTTGTCCTCTAAAATAGGAGTGCTGACAAAATCCACCGAAAAACTGGAACCATCATGGCGCCAGAATAGTTTGTCACTGGCCTGATAGCGTTTTTTTCCTTGGATAATGTTTTGCACAGGACAATATTTGGCTGCATTAGGCTCATTGATACCAAAAATATCGTGAATACTTTGTCCTGTCAGATCCTGGTCTGGCCATGCTAATAAGGAGGTTGCAGTAGGGTTGATAAAGGTCATATTACCTTCGCAATCAAAACCACAAATACCTTCACCAGCGGAGGCCAGTAGTAATTCATTTTGTCGTTGTAAGCGAGCCATTGAGTGTTCGGCTTGTTTAATCTTGCTGACATCTTGAAAAACAACGACAGCTCCGACGATAACGCCATTTTCCCAGATAGGCGTGCTGGTGTAATGAACCGAAAAATAGCTACCGTCTTTACGCCAGAATACTTCATTGGTGACATGATGAACTTCCCCATCTTTTAAAGCGGCATAAATAGGGCATTCATGTTGTGGATAGTCATCACCATTTATTTTGCTATGATGGTGTTGTGCATGTACGGGCTGCCCAATCACATCTTCTTTGGTCCAGCCTGTCATCGCGATAGCAGCAGGGTTTACAAAAGTGCCTTTGCCTTCATGATCTAGTCCATAGATACCTTCACCCGCTGAGGTGAGGATCAGTTCGTATCGATGTAAGATTTGTTCTGATTCGGTCATAAAGGATACGGTTTGTTTTTGAGCTGTATTGTGATTAAGACAGTCTATGGGGTTTAAGTTTACTCGCATTGACAGCTGGTTTGTAGAAAACTAGAATCAAATTGTTATGCTGTATAAATAATGACTCGGATTTGAATAAAGGGTGTTTATGATTATGACTGACCAAGATAGAACGAGCCAGAAATTGTGCGTTACATCAACACAAAACTGGAATCATAGTTACAAAACCTATTATAAGTATAGTTTTAACTTATTGTTTTTGTCATGATTTTTAATAGACATATCAGCATTAGCACTAAACTCAGCATACTTT
>DAOWHF010000243.1:0-5473 GCA_030641565.1 Methylomarinum sp. | reverse complement strand
ATCCAGGTTTAATGTGCTATTGACTAATTCATCGATGCGAACAGGGAGTTGCTGAGAAAAGGCAAGCTTTAATTCTTGTATTCGGTTTATGGCCTCCTCTATTTTATCGCTCATGATAACACTCCCAGATATGTTTGATTTGATCCGCTAAAGTAACTGGATCAAAGGGTTTGTTAATGACATCAATAGCACCTAGTGATTTGAAACGTTGAATTTCATCGGGTAATATTTTTGCAGTTAAGAATATGACTGGAATTTGTTTCAGCGTAGCGTGTTTTTTTAAGGCATTTAATGTGCTTGGTCCATCCATGCCTGGCATCATAACATCTAATAAAATGAGTTGAGGATTAAAGTTTAAAGCTAAATCAATAACTTGGGATCCAGAGCTGCATGTTTCTACTTTAAGTAGCCCAATGGTTTCTAAAGCCAGAGTCGCTATTTCACGAATATCTGCTTCATCTTCTGCATATAAGATTTTATTAAGTGTTGTCATTTTCTGTGCTTATTGTGCTGAAGCAAATTGTTAGATCTTTAATTCTGGCGATAAGTTCATCATTGCTAACGTTTGATTTTATAAGCGCTGCATCAACTTGTTTTAGTATAGACGGCTCGACAGATTGGGCTGAAAATATAAGTATAGGTGTTAAAGGTTTTTGTTTATTAATGATAGGGATTAAATCAAGGCCATTTCCATCGGGGAGACTTATATCTAAAATCACTAGGTCAAAATTGTCAGATTTAATTTTTTCTATGGCTGACTGTAAGCTGGTTGCGTGAATTAATTTTGCCTTATTTTCTAATAGGCCTGACATCATCTCAATCAGATCCTTGTTGTCTTCAATATGAAGAATTGTTGACGGATGGTTGGGTGATTTCTTTAAGCATTGGTATAACGCTTTAGTTAAGCGTTTATTATCAATAGGCTTGTCAATCCAGTCAATTATTCTTAAGGCAGAGGGATTGTTTGTTTTTTTAATATTGGCTTCAGCAGAAATGATGATAATAGGTAAGCTGGTGTTTGTTTCTTTGGTTCGGATTTCCTGAATAAAAGAAAGTCCATCTTGATTGGGTAGGCGGATATCAACAGTCATTGCATCAAAATGTGTTGTTTCAAGAAGTTTTTTGGCTTCTATTGTGTTGCTGCAAGTAGTTACTTTGAAGTTCTGTTGTTCAATAAGTAGGGAAAGGAGATTGGCTATATCCTTTTCATCTTCCAGAACTAATATATGCCCTTGAGTTTTGATTTCATCAGCTGGTGTGCCTGAAGCCTGAGTAGATTTATCTGATGTTTCTTCAGGTTCTGGGTGATACTCTACCAATTCAAAAAAGAAGGTACTACCTTTGCCTTCTTCGGTAGTGTAGTTAATGTGCCCGCCATGCTGGTCAATAATGGCCTTAGTAATATTTAAGCCTAGTCCAGTTCCGCTTTGTTGTCTGCTATCAGTTGAGTCAACTTGAGAGAACTTTTGGAAAATTTTGTTGCGATATTTTTCGGGTATGCCTAATCCATTATCAGACACAGAAACACGAACTAAATCAGCGTGCTTTGTTATATCAATTGAAACAACGCTATTGTCAGGTGAAAATTTGGCGGCATTAGAAATAAGGTTTGCCATGACTTGCTGTAATCGATTGTTGTCAGCATATACCTGAAAATCAGGGCAGTTGTTATGAAATTGTAAGGAAACATTACAGCTTTTGGCATAGGGTTCGTTAGACTCGATGCTTTGCTTAACTAAGTTTGTAATATTGATGCTATCAAGATGTAAATCTATCTTTCCGGCTTGAATTTTTTCAACATCCAGAATGTCATTAACTAAATTGATTAATCGTTCGGTATTGCTATGTGCTAATTCAATCATATGATTAGCTTTTTCTGGGACTTCACCTAAAACGCCACTTTTAAGCATGCCAAGAGCGCCTTTTATAGATGTTAATGGTGTTCTTAGTTCATGGCTAACGGTAGAGATAAATTCGGTCTTGATTCTATCTGCGTGTTTACGTTCGGAGGTATCACGAACAATGCCCATAAATTGAATTTCATCATTGAAGGTTAATTGGTGGACCCATAGTTCAGCTTCAAAAACTTCTCCGTTTCGTCGTAATGCGGTGACTTCACGTGTTTGTCCTATTACGTGAGTTTTTTTCGTTTTCAGATAATTGGATAAATAACTGTCATGCATCTCTTTATAAGGAGAGGGCATCAGGATTTTTATATTTTTCCCTAGTAATTCGGTGGGGTGGTAGCCGAACATATGTTCAACAGTGCTGTTGAAGGATAACATAGATCCTTTCGAGTCTATGGTGATGATTGCATCAGAGATGTTATCTAGCAAAGCATGGAGATGTGTCTCATGAGATAAGCTTTGTTTTCTGTAAAACAGAAAGGCAGCAAAAAGGAGTATGAGTAGAGCGCTTTCCAGCCAGCTGTTATTTTGCCAGCCATAAATGAGAATGATGCCGGTGATTAAGCTACAGGCAAGCATGGGCAGAGATGACTTTGACAAAAATGACATGATTCTTTTTATTATTATATTCATGGCGATTCTTGTATTAGGTATGTTCGAGTATAAAGCTATATAAATGTAGTGTTTTAATTTATAAGCTATTATATTTCTCAAGGTATGGTAAGGTTATTGATTGAACTGGTCAAGGCTTGCTTGGGTTTTGTGTGACAGAGGTTAATGTTTTGTTTGTTTGGCGTATTTCGGTTAATTGTTAGAGTAAAGGCTTGATAATGAAAATATTAATAGTTGATGATCAAGTGAGTAATAGATTGCTATTGAAGAAAATGCTGTCTAAGAGTTATGTTCTTGTTTTTGCAGAAAATGGGCAGCAGGCTGTTAATTCTGTTTTTACTGAAGCGCCTGATTTGATTCTGATGGATATTATGATGCCAGTCATGGATGGTATCGAAGCAACACGACGGATAAGAGATAGCTATACAGAAAAGTGGATGCCAATTATTATTCTTAGTGCTTTAAGTGATGAACGTCAGGTTATTTCAGGGTTAAGTGTAGGTGCAGATGATTATTTGACTAAGCCATTAAATCAGGCGGTGTTATATGCAAAAATCAGCACGATGCAGCGGTCTATTGAAATGCAGCGGAATATACTGGTTCTGAATAAAAAATTAACTCAATATCAAAAAAGAAATGAAATTGAGCAGGTCTTTGCTAAGGATATTTTTGATAATTTAATCAAGCAGGATGCGCTTAAGGATGAGGCGGTAAAATATTGGGTGTTGCCTTCTAAGCGCTTTAGCGGTGATCTGATTGCTGTTAAGCGTAATGGTAGAGGATGTCTGTATTTTATCGTTGCAGATTCAATGGGGCATGGTTTGGCGGCATCTTTACCGACAATTATCGTTAATCAGGTTTTTCAATCGATGACAGATAAGTCGCTTTCAGTTTCCAGTATAGCGAAAGAAATAAATTTAAAGTTAAGGACAGATATGCCAAATGGTCGGTTTGTTGCATTAGCTGTAGGTATGTTGGATGACCATGCTAAAACCATGCATGTTTGGAATGGTGGGTTACCGGAATTAATGGTGGTTAACGATAATAAAGAGATTACTCATGGTTTTAAGTCTAGGCATGTATTTTCAGGTGTTTTAAAGGATGATGATTTTGATGATAGTGTTGATGCATGGGTTTGGACTGAGCCATGTCAGTTATTTTCTTACACGGATGGCGTAACTGATGTTATTGGTATGGATAACGAGGTCTTTGGTGAGCAACGTTTACTCGATGTTTTGTTGCAAGGCCAAGTAATGGAACACGTTACAATTTTAAAAGATAATGTAATGGAATTTATGGATCACAATCAAGAGCAGGATGATGTTTCTTGCTTGTCGATTCGTTGTGGCTAGTCTGTATAAAGATAAAACTGTCTTACTTGATTTTGAGAAGCATTAAAAACCAAATTCAAAAATAATTTTGACGCATATATAAAGTATAAAAGAAATAGCAGCTAGGTAGGAAATAAACCGAAGTGGGTTTTCCCTGATGCTGTGGATTAATCGTTTGTTCTGCCGTGTTTTTTTTAATTGATTGTATATTTCGCGTTGAGTGACAGCTCGGTGATGGTGGTATTCACCAAGGAGTTGTTGTGCTGTGTTAATGTCATTCGGATTTTTCAACCAAATCGCAGGCATTGATATCCCCCAGTTTCCAGCAGAAGTTTCGTAATACTCTAAATTATTTTCAGTTAAAAGTTCTCTTATTTCGTCGGCTTCATCTTCAGGTACGCCGCGTAATGAAAAAAGTAGTATAGACATTGTAATGTTGGAATATGCAAAATAGTTTGTTTATTATAGGGTATAGCGTGTTTTTAGAGTGAGTGATTGAATTGTTTAAATTGACGCGACTAAATATGCGGGGCAATATTTATTTTGAATAACGAAAGTGTTAAAGAAGGGTGGGATGGGTAAAGATCGAATAACAGAGTTAGAAATAAAGATTTCATATCAAGATGATTTGCTCCAGGAATTAAATGTGATTGTTAGTGAGCAACAAAAACAAATTTATCGTTTGGAAGAAGCTTGTCGGGTGCTGGGTGAGCGAATGAGGAATATGGCAGAGCCTGAGGGAATTGCTCAGGGGGTTGAGGTGCCTCCGCATTATTAAATAATGATATGAGTCACATATTCTGAAGTAACAAGGGATTAAAGAGTTTTTCTAAGCTAGAATAGAGCTATGGTTAACTGGGTGAGTTAAATAAATGAGTACAATTGTAATTGCTGGTAAAGAGTATGATGAGTCGGCCATTTTTAAAGAAAAAGAAGAATATATTCGGTTGGAAGCGGTCGATTTGTGTTTTGCCTTAAAAAAATTGGTAAATGATAAGTCCGCACTGGTAAGGGCGGCTGTGGCACGAAAAAATGTAGGGCATGAGGCATTAGTTAATGATGATAGTTGGCGTGTTCGTGCGACAGTAGCTAAATATACAGATAGTAGCCAGGTTCTAGATGTGCTTGTTGGTGATTCGCATGATTTTGTTAGGTATGTGGTTGTAAAGCGAGGTTATGGTCTTTTTTCATTAGTGAATGACTCGGATGAAGAAATAGCATCAATCGCTAAGTATCAAATGCAAAACAATAAGGGTGCATAGATAAATCAATTGTAATCAATAGCTTACTTTTACTTTGATTGTATTGGTCAGGAATCTTGCAAATAAAAGCTTGACGAAAACTGAGGGTGCTGTAGAATGCGCCCTTCTTTCAACGTTGTTACAACATTGAAACCGCAGGAAGCGGGGAGTTATTTGGAGGGGAGCTTTTTTCTTGGTCGATGATTTGTTTTTTTTGATTGAGATTTTAAAAAAAGTTTTTCTGAAAAATAAAGTTTGACAAAAGGATATGAGGTTGTATAATGGCTGGCTCTTCGGGGTTGATTGTTAACTACCGAAACACTTCAGGATGAAGTGGTGATTATTTTGGTTTTGTTTCTTTTTTTGTCTTCGGACTTTAACT
>DAOWHF010000229.1:0-4324 GCA_030641565.1 Methylomarinum sp. | reverse complement strand
TTCCCAGCTGCTTGCAACTGCTGAACAGTTTTAACTCTGGAAAGAATCAGTTGATTATCCGTTTGACCATTCTCATGAACACCTTCTATCGTCCAGCCTTTACTTTCAACAGTCACTCGATGCGGCTTTAAAGCTAATGGCAAGGAAAATCTATTCTGGGCAGGATTAACACCTGTTAGCTCAATCAACTGCAAACCTTTATCAAGACTAATCCACAACGCATTATTGGCTCTAATTACTGCCTTTGCCTGATGACCATTAATCAACACCTGACTAGGCATCCATTGCTCTAACTTAGCGGGTAATGGAATCGCTACAGCCTGTTGCGCATGAACCTGTAATTTTATACCTAAGTTTTCAGGTGTAACAGCTAAGTGCATAGAGGAGATTTGAGCACATGAGGGTAAACAGTCAGGTGCTTGCAATAATCGGCTTTTCAGCTCATTAAGCATTTGTTGATCAGGAAAATCAGCATAAGCATCCTGTGCAGGAAAACTTAAAAATGGAATCAGTAATATCCAACTTAATAAGGCACTGGGAATCTTAAATTTTTTATTAATCAAACCAAACATTAACAAAGACAAAACTAATACAAGTATTACCCTTAAAAAATTCAATAGCATGGTCAATTTAGGTGATAAATACCACAGTGAGATTTTTTGCTGGCTATCGACTGAACCATTCCATGATAAATGCACTTTAGCCCATTGCCATTGAGGTAAGCCTGGCCCTGTTTGAATATTGGCATCTGGGTCAATACGTTCATGAATGATGGGTTTTACCCTACTTTGTCCAGAAACGACCGAAGCAGGACTTGCTAACCGCCTCATTTTTGAAACAGATTTTCTCATTACCTTATCTTCTTCAAACATTTCCAGTTCTTTCTTAGCTTCAATCGTATCAACCATACGATACTGTGCTGGCGATATTTGTTGCCACTGTTTTTCCAATTGTGGATATAAACCTATTCGTATTTGTGAAACCATAAAAGGAATAACAATCAGTAACAAAAAAAGCCAACAGGCATTTCTATACCACTTTAATATTCTTTGCAATTTACCTTCAGGCAACACTCTGATTAAAGCAATTACCGCTAGAATATTCAGCCAGATAAAATGCGGGGATTGAGCTTCATGCCAGCATAAACTCAAACTAATCAATGCAAAAACACCCCAATACACCGTCCATAATCGGCTGATTGCCAGTGAAGCTATTAAGACTAAAAACAGATCCAGTAATGTCCATTGTGAAACCCAACTATTAGGCACATTATCCACACCACTTGCTGCCAATAAACGCCAGCCCGGAGGAATATTTAACTCTGCTTTAACTTGATAAAAATCCTGCTCCCAACCCACTGCACTGATATGACTGATGTCGCCATTGATACGACTATCTGCTTGTAAATTAACATTACCTTTTCTCACTTCAACACCTTTTTTATTGGTATCTACAGAGCGAGTCACTAATTGATTCTGGCCATTAAGTTTAACTTGTCCAACTTGTGTTTCAGGCAATGCATTCAGTCGCCAGCCTTTGGTCATTTTTCCGTTAATGCTATCGGCAACGGTGTAGGCTTTTCCATCAAAATCCAACCATAATTGTCGATTTAACTTTAATTGATTGGGCTCTGGCTCGGGATCACCCCGTCTAATCACTTTAAAAGCCATGGTTTCACCCTGCTTAATCAAATAAGCAGGTAAGTTTCTCCATTGCTTAGGTACATTAGTTTGACTAGGATCAATGGCTTTTAAATTATTAATTTCAACAACACGTTGAAAAGGCTGAGCCTTAAAAGACCAAATTTCTGATTGCGGCCACAGCTTATCCTCAATAGTTAATGTAAGTTGCGCTAAAGGCGCTGGGTGACGCGCATTCAGTTCTATATGCCAGCGTCCAGGACGAACTTGAACCAGCAAATCACCATTAGGTTCAATTCTGGCAGGCAGAGGACTTTTTAGGGAGATCGGAATAAATGGAGTTAATAAGGCATGAGGTAATGTAATTTCTCGCTGATCACCTGACACATCCAACTCAAGAAAAGTAATAAGTTGCAAGGGAACATTGTCATCCACTTTTCTAAAAACCTGCAGGTCTAACTTATTTTCTACACTTTTAGGTTTTTTATCACCTATATCACTTTCTTTTAGCCAAACCATATTCCTTTTGATAGAGGGATAAGCAATAGCTTTGCCATTAATCCTCAAACTTAATATCCCTGTATTTTCAGGAATCGCTAAACTTTCGGGCATTCTATCCCAGAAAAATACACCTTTAATCAGATATGAACCAGCAGCTAATTTAATACCAGGCTTACCCTGCTGCTCCACAATCAATGCAGGTTTATTATTGATTGTTACATTTTGAGGCCAGTAATTTTTATCGCCCGGCAGAAAAATCCAACCTTCCTTATAAACTTGCCATTGACTGATAAATTGAGCCTGTTTAGATTTTAGTTCTAAATTAAGAGCACCAGGCCAAGCACACTGCTTTTGCTGAAAGTTATTGTAGAAATAAGGACATTGATAGGTATCTTCATCTTGCAAAACCCAGTCAACCCAAGGTTTAAGCAGCTCTGGTGCTTCATCCTTTGTTAAGGGGGCGGCCAATGTGATGGAATACTGTGAAACGAGGATAAAGAATAAGATAAAACGAAACATAATCAATTCCTGAGCAGTGACTTTTATCTGATTTTAGACTGTAACGTAGAAAAGAACAGAGACATACAGAATTGACTAGCCCAAAACGACCAAAACCGGCCATTGATAAGCGATTATACTAATCCCAATAAATACTAACTCTAATCAGTTACTAAAAAACAGGGAAAGAAAGACATTGATCGCCCGTATGGAGCATCGCGTAATACGGGAATAAACGTGCAATTCATCCTGTATTCCGCAATGCTCCATACATATACATATCACTTTTTTGATATAAAAATATATTGGGATTGGTATTACACTATCGTGCGTAGTGACATGACTTCTCCCAACCGACGGCAACTTGCCTGTTTTGGTTCACTTAATAGAAAGCCTATACATTGGTAATGTACAACAGACTGTGGATGGACGGGTTATACCTCTTATCAAGGATTGGCCTTCCGGTAGCTTCGGTGTTTTTAATACTCATAGTTTAACATTGCCTGTCAATGCGTAACTTCTATATTTATCAATGCCTAATAAAAGACTCACGAAAAATGTCAATTTGCTTTTTTTGAGTCGGAGTAGGCGTTGTTTTTGTTATTTTGGAACCTTCTATCAAGTTAAAATGATAGCCACTTATACTGTAAAATGGCCTTCCTGGCTTAATTACGTTTAGTAATATACAAACAATCAAGAACATGATTGGGATAACAAGCAGCATTGAATAGGCTTTTTTTTCAAATTCATATTTCATTTCGTTTCACCTGTTTTTGTGTATGGTACTGACCATATAAAAACTTTGTGACTATGGTTTAATCGAAATGTAACGTTTTGTAACTCAAATTTAATAGATATTGAAAGCTGATGATTGGAGCCCCCATTACTCTGCATTTCGTGATTCCAATGTGGATATTTAGGTCACTGAGTCATCACAACAGTGAAGTCAGTATTTTGGAAAGGAAGTTTAATAGGTATTGATTAAAGGCAACACTGTGGAGGTTCTCACCTACTGGGGGCGGATAAAACGAATCATTTCAATAGATTAGTTTAAATATTGAGGTTATTAATGAAATAAAATTGAACTCAAATCAAAGATGTTATGATCGCTTTCCAGCCTGTGAACTTATGCGAACCTATTCAGATTAACAAATTTAGACATTCGTCACTCGTGCAGTAAATTTGTATCCCGTACCACGAATTGTCTTGATCAAGGATGGCTTGTTAGGGTCCTGTTCAATTTTTTTACGAAGCTTACCGATTAAGACATCAATACTTCTATCGTTCGGCATCCAGTCACGTCCGGCAATACTGTCCATAATCTGATCACGGCTCAATACCCTGTTAGCACTCTTAACAAGTGCAGTCAGTAACTGAAATTCATAACTGGTCAACATAACCTCTTCACCAGTCGTCGATTTTAATTCATGGGCAGTCAAGTCTAGCACCCAATCTGAAAATTTAAGCACCGATTTATCGATATTAACTGATGGTGTTGAATTGGGTGTGACCCGGCGCAAAACGCTACGAACTCGGGCTAGTAGCTCCCGTTCTTCAAAGGGCTTAGTGAGATAGTCATCCGCACCTCCTTCTAGCCCAACGATCTCATCTACTTTATCGCCAGTGCCTGAGACAATGATAATGGCAACATCAGAGTCTTGCCGAAGTTTCCTTGTCAGTTCAAG
>DAOWHF010000200.1:0-4578 GCA_030641565.1 Methylomarinum sp. | reverse complement strand
TATTTGTATCGATCCAGATAATATTTAAATTCCCCGTCATTATCTTGAATCAGTTGTTTAATGTCTTCTGTTAAGTCATTGGCCAGCCAGTTATCAGGATCATTTTGGGCTAACGCCCAGTACATAATATCAAGGCTTTCATCAATTACTGTTCCATCAGGTAACAGCAAAACGGGTACAGTGCCTTTGGCTGAAATATCCAGCAATTGTTGTGGTTTATTGCGTAGTACCACTTCACGTAATTCAACACTTATTGCTGAGTTTACAATAGCCAGTCTTGCTCTCATAGCATAAGGGCAGCGACGGAAGCTATATAGAATAGGATGGCTTGAATTCATCATAATACTCATTGGCATTAGTTGGCTGTTTCGAGTTGAAGCCAGTTGATTTCATAAGCGGTTTTCTCGCCAATAATGCATTGTGTAAGGCTTTCTGCCATTTTTGATTGTGAGGGGGATAAAGGGATCTTGGCTGACATGATTTCAGCTTGGGTTTGAGGAAATAGGGGTTGTAGATCTGGTTCCGCATAGCCATCAGGAAAAATGGGCTGATTATTGGTATTGTATTTATCGGTTGCTCCCACTGTATGTAACAGTTCGTGAGCGATAACAATATTATTTTGTTGCTGCTGATCTTTTTCAGCAAAAGCATGCACAATTGCTAATAGCCCTTTGTCCAGCCCCAGTGAATGCTGCAAAGTTTTATCAGGTTCTGCTTCATGATAATGCACAAAAATTCTAACGCGATGTAGATTGGATTGATCATCGGGTGTATATCTAAAAGCCCAGTAGCGGAACTTGATGCCCCACCAGGCAATAGCGCTAAAGTGAGCGTCAGTCGAAGGAGATGTTGGTGGGTGATTAACTATGATGTCACCTAAGTGGGTTTGTGTCGGCTGCTCAACGCTTAAGTTGTAATGCTCTGCCTCACTCTGGAAAAACTGATCAATTCCATTAAAGGTTGAGCTATCAAGCTGTTTGATATATTCGTCTACAATAGGGCTGTTGTCGCCATTGATAGGGTAAATGACAACTTGTAACGGCTTTGTCCATGATCTGGATTTTAGTTTCTGATTTTTTGCATAAAAAGCAACAGCAGCAAAAATAGTGAGCAGGACTATAATCCTAAAGATTTTGAACAGAGTCTTCACTGACTTAAGCGCTTAGTAGACTCAGACTAACTTCTTCTACAATTTTGTTAATAATTGTAAATCCCCGAATTTCTAAAATTCCTTTGGTATTAAGGGAAATAATTAAGTGAATGGCTTCAGGGTAGCTGGCTAGATCTATATCGGCAGCAGAGGGCGTTGCTGGTGCTGTAGGGTGTGAATGAAAAATAGCAAAAAGTGCTTCATTTTTATCACGCATGCTGGTTATCGCATTAATCTGTTGCTTTTCATCCAGATGAAAGCGTGTTGCAGCTTGCTCAGCGGTATTGTCAATTGGGTAGCAGGTGCTGGCTACACCTTCTTTAGCGCCAATTAAACCGCAGACTTCTTGTTCTGGGGATAGTTGTGCCAAATGTAATAATTGGTTAGTAATTTTTCTGGGTAATTGGATTTCTTTAGTATTTATCATGGGTTCCATTGTCCTGTGGTTACTCTTGGGTTTCCAGAAAGATCTGTATGGGTTTGGATGTTGTCATAATTAAAGCTATTAAATATGGCTTGTACAGCAATTTGTTGATCGTAACCATGCTCAATTAAAAGTGTGCCTCCTGGCTTTAAATAATGTTGAGCTTGTTGGGTGATGCTTTCAATATCTTTAAGGCCATTATTATGTGCAATAAGCGCACTATCAGGCTCAAACCGAACATCGCCTTGTGATAAGTGTGGATCATCGCCATCTATATAAGGTGGGTTGCTGATAACTAAGTCAAATTTAGAGGGCTTGATACTATCAAACCAGTTGGATAAACAAAAGTGAATGTTTTGGGTTTGATGCGTTGCTGCGTTTTCTTGGGCAACCTTTAATGCTTGCTCGCTCTGGTCTGTTGCCCAAACCTCTAGGTCTGGGAGTTCTGCGGCTAAGGTGATGGCAATAGCTCCTGAACCTGTGCCTAAATCAATGATTCTGGCGTTGGGTTTATCACTTAGTAAACTTAGGCTCAGTTCAATCAGTAATTCGGTGTCGGGCCTTGGGATTAAGACTTGTTCGTTGACTTTAAAATCACGAGACCAAAATTCTCTAGTGCCAGTTAGGTAAGCCACAGGTGTGCCATGAATACGCTGTTCTAAAAGCTGTTGGAATAGTGATTGTTGTTCTGGTGTAAGTTGTTTTTCTGGCCATGCCCTGAGGTGTGAGCGTGGTTTCTTAAGCACATGACAGAGTAACACTTCAGCATCGATTGATGCGGAGTCGGATGTGGCTGTTAGGCATTTTGTTGCTGTAGTAAGTGTGGTTTGAATATCAGGCATGGCAAGCAGCTTTGAATTGGTGGGGTAGGGCTGGCTTTGGTTTGCTTATTTTCAATAAGCCTCATCAGAGCGGACTGAAGTCAGCTCTGATGATAAAAGTTTAGTCATTACCTAATTGTGTAAGTAGTTCTGCTTGATGCTCATTAATCAATGGGTTGATCACATGTTCCAGGCCACCCTGCATAATTTCATCTAGCTTATACAGCGTTAAATTAATCCTATGGTCAGTCATGCGACCTTGTGGGTAATTGTAGGTACGGATGCGTTCGGAGCGGTCACCAGAACCGACTTGTGATTTTCTGGTTTCAGCTTGTTCGGCATGTTGCTTGTCTTGTTCTGCTGTTAATAGGCGCGACTGTAATAATGACATGGCACGAGCACGATTTTTATGCTGAGAGCGTTCATCCTGACACTCGACAACAACACCGGTAGGAATATGGGTCAAGCGAATGGCTGAGTCGGTTTTATTAACATGCTGACCACCTGAGCCAGATGCTCTAAATGTATCTACGCGCAGGTCGGAAGCATTGATCTCGTATTCATCAACACTATCAACTTCGGGCATGATGGCAACGGTACAAGCTGATGTGTGTACGCGGCCTTGTGATTCTGTTTCAGGTACACGTTGCACTCGGTGAACGCCAGATTCAAATTTAAGCTGCGAATAAACATCTTGTCCAGATATACGCAGAATAATTTCTTTGTAGCCACCGTGGTCACTTCGGTTTTCAGTGATTATTTCAGATTTCCAACCTTGTTTTTCAGCAAAACGCTGGTACATTTTTGCTAAATCACCTGAGAAAATAGCCGCTTCATCGCCACCTGTTCCTGCTCTAACTTCCAGAAAGATATTGCGATTATCATTGGGATCTTTAGGTAATAAAAGAATTTGCAGTTGATGTTGCAGCTTTTCTTTTTCGGTTTCAGCTTCTTGTTGCTCTTCTTTGGCCATTTCCCTAAGCTCTGGGTCAGGGTCTTTAGCCATTTCTTTTGCTGCTTCAAGGTTTTCCTGGTTTTCCTGGTAGCTTTTATAGCAAACGACGAGAGGGTCTATTTGAGCATACTCCTGACTGAGTGAGCGAAACTTGTTTTGATCGCTTTGCACTTCAGGTTGAGATAGAAGGGCTGCAATTTCCTCGAAACGGTCACTAAGGTTGTCGAGTTTTATTTGGATTGATGCTTTCATTGTGAGTAACTAGGTGTTCTTTTAAAATATTAGCCACGGATTAACGCGGATTAAACACGGATAAATTAAATAATCCGTGGCTTATAAATCGATTTCTTATGGTAATTTAAAAATCTCTCTTGCAGCCGCGACCAGGTCGTGTCTGTCATTTGCCCCGGCTTCTCTTATTTGAGCGCTAGGTGTATGGATAAGTTTATTGGTTAAAGTATGGGCTAGTCGATTTAAGGCTTCTTCTGCCGTGTGTCCACTGTTAAGCAGGGCGATTGCTTTTGCCAATGCTTGGTCACGTGTTAATTCTGCTTGCTGGCGATAGTCTTTGATGACGGATTGAGCGCCCTGCGAGCGCATCCATGACAAAAAGTGTTCGACTTGTGTGTCAATGATATCTTCGGCTTGCTCGGCGGCTTCACGCCGTGAATCCATGTTTTTTTCTATGGTATTTTGTAGGTCGTCAACTGTATAAAGATAGACGTCACTTAATTGTCCAACTTCTGCCTCAATGTCACGAGGCACCGCTAAATCAACCATAAACATGGGTTTGTGTTTGCGTTTCTTTATCGCACTTTCAACCCGACCTTTGCCTAAAATAGGCAGTTGACTGGCGGTAGATGAGACAACGATGTCGGCTTCAGCTAAATGGCTAGGAATTTCAGATAAAGAAATTGCATAACCGCCAAATTGTGATGCTAAAGTGTGGGCTTTATCAAAAGTACGGTTGGCAATAATAATACGCCCAATATTATTTTGATATAAATGCCTTGCAGTTAGCTCTATAGTTTCTCCTGCACCTATCAGCAGAGCTGTTTGCTCGCTAAGGGAATCAAAAATCTGTTGAGCTAGTTGCACGGCAGCAAAGGCCACAGAAACCGGGCTGGAACCAATTGCGGTATCGGTACGTACTTTTTTTGCCGCTGAAAATGTGTGTTGAAAAAGTTTGCCTAAATGTTTTCCCAGAGTACCCGCTTCATAAGCTGCC
>DAOWHF010000311.1:0-17602 GCA_030641565.1 Methylomarinum sp. | reverse complement strand
GTCTTTCGGGCAATAGGTCGCTTATCGCGATCTCATATTACCGTATTAATCAATGGTGAATCAGGCACAGGCAAAGAGCTGGTGGCCAAAGCATTGCACAGGCACAGTCCTAGGCGTGACAAACCTTTTATCGCCCTAAATATGGCCGCAATTCCAAAAGACCTGATGGAATCAGAACTCTTTGGGCATGAAAAAGGCTCTTTTACCGGCGCGCATACCCGAAGAGCAGGGCGCTTTGAACAAGCACATGGCGGCACTTTATTTTTAGATGAAATTGGCGATATGCCAGCCGAATTACAAACCCGATTATTACGCGTATTAGCTGACAACGAGTTTTATCCGATTGGCGCACATACCCCGGTGAAAGTCGATGTGCGCATTATTGCAGCAACCCATCAAAATCTCGAAATATTGGTAGAAAAGGGCTTGTTCAGAGAAGATTTATTTCATCGCCTCAATGTCATTCGCGTTCATCTTCCCCCTTTACGTGAGCGGCAACAGGATATTCCATTACTAATGCGCCATTTTTTGAACTTGGCAGCCATTGAATTAAGCAGCGAAATAAAACTATTAAAACCAGAAACAGAAGCCTACTTAAGTACCTTGCCGTGGCCAGGGAATGTAAGACAGCTGGAAAATAGTTGTCGCTGGTTAACCGTCATGGCATCGGGCAGAGAAATTCATTTAGAAGATCTACCCCCAGAGCTAAAACACTATGAAAAAGACCATGCTTCAGATAATGGGCTAGGCTGGGAAAATTTATTAGAAAATGAAGTGAAACAGCAATTAATACTCGAAAAAGCCGATATTGCTAAAACCATCATAGCAAAAGTTGAAAGTCTATTGATTAAATCGGCTTTAGAGCATACCTCTGGCAAAAAGAATGAAGCGGCTTTAATGCTGGGCTATGGCAGAAACACTCTGACGCGAAAGGTTAAAGAGTTAGATATTAAATGAATAGGTGTTTGTTTTATAAAGCTATCACGCCATTGCGTAGATGGCTTTCTTGGTAGTTGGAAACAATATTTGGGTCTGATACCAGCAGGCTTTCATCCTTGTTTTTATATATCAACGGGTATTATTACCGAGAGACATTAACGCTATCATTAGAAAAACAATCATTAGTATAGGCCAGGAATAGGGGGCAATAATAACAACTCCAATTATCATAAATAATAATGCCAACAGAAATATCAATAGTCCTATACCAAAGAATGCTAACACTATGAGTATGCTGGTAAAGAACATAACGGCAAGTATTGTTGGGATAACTGCAAAACGAACTAATGGCTCTGCGACGGGTTCACCATTTATCACAATACTGAACTGCTCAGCTTCGGGATGGAAAAAATAGATTAGACTCGCAATGAAGCACCCAATGAGTAATGTTTTGCTGATCAAGTGAGTTTTTTGATTAGGTTGCATATGATTAAGCCTTATACATTAATTAATGTAAATTATTTGCCATCAAAACTGACTTGGTCTATTGTTCATCTTCTGTATTGTTCACTAGAATTGAAGTAGCAACATTAAAGTTAAAAATACGATTTTTTACGTTTTAACGATACCATTTTATATGCGCTTCTTCAGCAGGAATATTAGCATGGCGATGATCTGCTATCAGTCGTGGTGTATAGTCTTTGGCCGGACGATCTGCAGGAACAGTGGATTGGTAAAAGTAGCCATTAATGGCTCCCGGCAAGGCAGATTTACGTTCCATGGTCTGGCGAAAAGGTGGGTTATTGCCTTGTGAATTAGCATAAATTTCTGCTTTGATACTGTCCGCAGATAACTCATCCAGATAAACATGCAGGGTAAAATGATGCTCTGATTCTGATGATTCAATCTGCAAATTTTGCATATATATAGCAGACCAGTGTTGAGCTAACTGGTTTTGCCACAAAGCTAATTCTTTTGCCGTCGCTGCCTGATTGTCTATACGCTGCCGATAAAGGTTAGTAGCGGGGAGGTAATAGTTTTCAACATAATCACGCAACATTCGATTGCTACTAAATTCAGGTGCCAGGGTTGCCACACTGGAACGAATGCGAGCAACCCATTTCTCGGGAATACCGCGTTCATCACGCTGATAGAATTCTGGAATAATCTGTTCTTCCAGCAATCTATAAAGCTCATCGGCTTCGACCGCATCCCATTCCGGTTCAGTATGTGTTTGTCCATCGCCCAGCGCCCACCCGATTTCTGGCGTGTAGGCTTCTGCCCACCAGCCATCTAGTTCGGAGAGGTTGAGGCCACCATTCGCTAGTAGTTTCATGCCGCTGGTTCCGCACGCTTCCCACGGTCTACGCGGTGTGTTGATCCAGACATCAACACCTTGCACGAACTGCTCAGACATGCCCATATCGTAATCGGCTAGAAATACCATGTGTCCACGAACTTCAGGTCTGCGGACAAAGTTAGTCATTTCCTGAATCAGTCGTTGACCATCCCTATCGGCTGGATGGGCTTTTCCAGCGATAACAAGTTGTACTGGATAATGGGAATGAGTCAATAAACGGATTAAACGATCTGGATCTTGGAGTAGTAGATTTGGACGTTTGTATTCTGCAAAACGGCGAGCGAAACCCAATGTCAGTGTATTCGGGTCAAAAATATTTTGTGCTAAGGCTTGTTCATCATCGGGAGCCCGTCGTAACCTTAATTTTTCGATAACACGTTGACGAACATAATGAACCAGTTTGGTTCGGTTTTCACCGCGAAACGTCCATATAGTTTCGTCTTGAATGGCTTCTATTTGTTCACGCAGACCATCAACTTTACCTGCCCAGCGCCCCTTGCCGCAAAAACGAGTCCATAGGGCATCGGAAAAACTGGAATCCCAGGTTGGTACATGAACGCCATTGGTCACATAGCCAACAGGGATTTCGTCAATTGGCCAGTGTGGATAGAGTTGATGAAATAATTGTTGGCTAACTTGACCGTGTAATCGACTGACGCCATTGACAGCGGCACAGGTACGTAAGGCAAAATAAGTCATATTGAATGACTCGTCGGGGTGTTCTACTGATGTTTGTCCAAGTGCCAGAAAATGCTTATAAGAAATACCCAGTGATTGAATGATTTCACTTAAATATTGCTTAATCAGTTCTGGATTAAAGCGGTCAAAGCCCGCGCTCACCGGGGTATGTGTGGTAAATATATTACCAGCCCGAGTTGCCCAGAGAGCCTCATCAAACGTGACCTTATAATCTCTCTGGAATGCGCGAATACGTTCTAAAGCCACAAATGCTGCATGACCTTCGTTCAAATGACAAATTTCAGGTTTAATATCCAGTGCTTCCAGCACACGCCAGCCGCCAATACCCAGTACAATTTCCTGTAGTAAACGCTTTTCTTGACTGCCGCCGTATAATTCAGCGGTAATAGCCTGATCAACAGGGCTATTCATAAGGTCGTTGCTATCTAAAAGATACAGGGAAACGCGTCCCACCTGAACTTCCCAAACTCGTAAAAATAGTTCCCTTGCAGGTAGTTCCAGAACAATCGTCAAGCGATTGCCTTGTTTGTCCAATGCAGGTCGAATAGGCAAGGTGGCTGGTTCATTATAAGGATAGAAAGCTTGCTGGGCACCTTGTGCATCTATCATTTGTCGAAAGTAGCCTTGTTGATACAGCAGGCCGATGCCCACTAAAGGCAGATTTAAATCACTGGCAGACTTTAATAAATCACCTGCCAAGATACCCAAGCCACCTGCATATATCGGTAGTGCTTCGCCAAGTCCATATTCCATGCTGAAATAAGCAACCGTACCTATGTGGCATTGTGAGTATTCACACTGAAACCAGCCTTCTTGACTGTAATACTCGGATCTTTCCTGTTTTAAGGCCGCCAATTTGGATAGAAAGGTCTGGTCTTTAACCAGCGATTCAAGACGTTCTGTACTGACATTTTGCAATAGCATCCAGGGGTTCTGAGTTTTTTTCCAGATTTTAGGATCGATGGTTTGCCACAGCGCATCACCTGCATGACTCCAGGTCCAGCGTAAATCAAGCGCGAATTCAGCTAATATTTCCAGTCCAACGGGAAGAGTACGGGGCAGGTAAGGCTGTTGCATGATCAATCACCAATTGGTTTAAGTGTGTTTATGTTTTATATTGTGGCTATGCAATGAGCCTTTAATATGACTAAGAAAGCGGCTATGTCTTTCGGTTTTATGTTCTAAATGTCGGTATATCAGTAATTTAACACTATCATTAATAAACACCCAAACTAGACAATAAGCCCAGATTAATCCAATGTATTTCCAGGAGATAGAGGTTACAAACCAGCCCATCGCGGCAATGAGTGTAGAAACAGTTTGCGTGCTGATGATTGCAAAAATTAAAATAGGCGCTGGATAAGGACTAGCCAGGAAAAAACGCCGAGTACGAGCCACAAGCAAGGTTAAATGGCCTGCAATAGCAAGCTTAAGAAAGATAATCGTTTGCAACTGTTCAAGGCTGACATGAAAATAGTTTTTGGCAATAATTAACAGTAAAAATGTTTGGGTAACGCCGACTATACCCAGCACAGTGGCAATCGTTAACACTTTGCGCATATCCCAGCTTACTGGCGTGGGGGATAGCCAGGTATTATCCTTGGCAATAGTTAAAATAGGCAGATCATTCAATAATGCCAACAGGATAATCATCACCGCAGTAATCGGATAAAAATTGTAGACCAGTATGGCTGATACCATAAATAACATGATCCGAATGGTTTCGGTAATGCGGTATATAGCATAGGCATTCATGCGCTCAAAAATACGTCGTGCTTCTTCAATCGCATTGATGATCACACTTAACCCTGTCCCTGTAAGCACAAGGTCAGCAGCAGCTCTTGCAGCATCAGTGGCTCCAGAAACGGCAATCCCTACATCGGCCTGTTTTAAAGCAGGGGCATCATTAACACCATCACCCGTCATACCGATTAAATGATTGTTGGCCTGTAGATCTTTTATTAACCAGTATTTATGTTCAGGAAATACCTGTGCAAAGCCATCCGCTCGTTCGGCGCACTGAGCCACATTATGGATGATGTCTTCTTTATCTTTTGCTTTGATAATTTGATTAGCCAGCAGGATGTTTTCTCCCAAGCCCAGTTCAGCCGCAATTTGTTTGGCAATAGCTATATTATCGCCAGTGACCATTTTTATATCGACTCCATGTGCTTTCGCATCTTTTATGGTGCTTGCAGCATCTTCGCGTGGCGGGTCGAATAATGACAGAATACCTAAAAATATCCAATGCCCGGCTTCGTCGGTTTTAGCAACACCCAAGGCACGATAACCTTTCAGGGCAAATTCATTGACTGTTTTTTCAGCACGCTCGCGCAGGGAATTATCTGGATTACATAAATCTAGAACCACTTGAGGTGCGCCTTTGCTTACTTTAAATAGATGATTTTGCCCGGTTTTTATGTCCGTTTCGGTACGTTTTTGTACTGGGTCAAAAGGCATAAAGTGTTGTGTCTGAAAAGACTGTAATGCTTTGTCATCGTTAAGCTTTTGAAGAATGGCACTATCAATGGCATCAGGGTTTTCAATATCAGAGGCCAGCGCTGCCGAAAGAATTACCTCGTGTTCATTCGCGCCGTTAAACATCACTGGCTCACCCAAGGTTAATTTGTTCTGTGTTAATGTGCCTGTTTTATCGGAACACAGAATATCCATGCCCGCTAATTCTTCGATAGACTCTAGCCGGGAAACAATGGCTTTTAATTTAGCTAGTTTTATGGCTCCAACAGCCATAGTTACTGACAAAACAGCAGGTAGGGCAACAGGAATAGAGGCCACAGTCAAAATCAGTGCAAATTGCACTAATTCCATTATAGGCAAGTGCCGTTCCAATCCGACCAGTACCAGTATGACTACCAGTGCCAGACTGATAAAAATCAGATAATCCCCAATATGCATCACTGCTTTTTGAAAATGCGATACAGTTTTGGCGGAGCTGACCAGTTTTGCGGTTTTACCAAAGTAAGTATGCACGCCTGTACTGGTCACCACTCCTGTCATTTCCCCTTGCTTGGTAATAGAACTGGAATAAATTAAATCACCAGTACGCTTATTAACGGGCAAAGATTCTCCGGTTAAGGCAGATTGATCGATACTGAGGTAATCGCCTTCAAGTAATGCAATATCTGCTGGCACCACATCACCTAAGCGAATTTTCACTAGATCGCCAGGTACTAGATTCGTAGCATCGATGCTAGACCATTGCCCATCTCTGAATGCACGAGCCTTTAACGCCAAATTCTTTTTTAACTGCGCGATAGCATTGCTTGCCTGGTATTCCTGCCAGAAACCTACGACGGCATTAAAAAACAATAAGACCAGAATAATCACCATATCTTCGATGTCATGAACAACAGCAGACAGAATTGCCGCTATTTCAATCATCCAGGCAATCGGTCCCCAAAAATAAGACAAAAATTTCAGGAGTGGACTTTTATGTTTTTCCTGAATAGTATTTAAGCCGTAGAAAGCGAGCCGTGCTTGAGCATCCGATTTGGAGAGACCATTTTCATCGCTCTCCATATACTTCAAAATAGCATCAGTTTCTAGTGATCTGACTTTGTCTGCATCCAACGGCGGTGGAAAAGGCTGTGACTTGGATTTCATAGTAAATAACCTGTTTTGTTGAGCCTAAGTAAAATGAACGGTTAAATATGACAGCTGTAAGCAAGGTTTTTTTGATGATAATTTATTTATTCCAGTGTTTTGTGATGCAAGCTGATATTAAGTAATGACCAGCCCAGAAAAATCATGTTAATGCCTAACAGTAAGCCAAGCACCCATAATGCAGTTCCCGGCCAGCCGAGCCAAACGACAATGGCCAGTAATAAAGAAGTAAATCCACTAAAACACACACCACTCCATCGAGCCAAAGGACGCATCATAAAAGCCAAATAAATTTTTATAATGCCTTCAAATGCAAATAAAATAGTCAGTAACATGGTTAAGGTCATGACACCTTTAGTAGGGTCTGTCACTAAAAAATAACCGATCAACGTTTGTAACGAACCGATAAAAAACCATAAGCTAAACCCTGGCATATCGATCATGCTAAGAGCTCTAATAATTTGAAATACACCGCCTATCAACAGCAGCCAGCCCAAAAAAAGCGCGATGCCTACGGTAAATACTTGAGGGATGATGATAGCAGTGCTACCCAGGATAATAAAAAAGACACCTTCTGCTGCAAACAATTTCCAATGCTTTTGCAAATAACGGAGCATTTTTTTTTGTATATGCTGTATCTCAATATTGATATTTATTCGTTTACTCATAATTGTCACTTTTCTTTGAGCGGTAAAAAATCATTAAGATTATCCATAACAGATTTAAGGTGCCATAATCTATATTTGAATTGGTGACTTGTGTTGTAGTAAATCACTGATTTAGATATAAGAAAAGGAAGAAATTATGTTTTATTTTTTACGGAGAGGCTCCTTAAGGGTATAAGCTGGTCAAAATGTTTGAATATAGCTGCATAGAATATCTTGAGAACAGATATTCACTATGTGAAATTTCATTTCATATTAGCTACCATATATACGAAATAGTTCGGTTTCTGGATTTTATCTGGTATCACGTAGGCCTCGGATATCTGTCAGATATAAGATAATCTTAATATTAATTGTTAGGTTATATAACTGAGAGTAGTGTGTCATATAACATAGTTTTTTTATTTTTAGATGGTTGGTGTTGTTTAATTTTGTTTAAAATCAATGTTTTATAATTTTGGCACTGTTTGTGCAGTATTCATGGTATGAATTAACTATATTGTGAGATAAACAATGGCACATGAATTAACAGTATCAAGCTCGAAAGTGACAGCATCAAAGTCTGGTAATAATGGTTCTTTAGCACTGGGTGCTGGGCTTGCGGTTGCATCTATGATTTTAGTACCCGCCGTGGCAATGCGCTTAGGCTTAGGCGCAAGTTTAACAGGGGCATTACGTATTGCATTGATGAAAGCAAGTAGCAGGGCAACTCATGGTGGAAGTGATGACTCAGGTGCCGCTTCTGCTGGATTTAGTTGCCATTAAAGTTGAGTACCCTTAGGTTGTTTGGTAGAATTATTAACTTCATTTAAAAGTGTTGATTAAGTAATGAGTGATAAAAAAGAAATTTGTGATCTCTGTGGTTTAGTCGTGGAGGTTGATGGTTTTAAACTCAAAACTAAAGACGGCGATAAACAGTTTTGCTGTGAAGGTTGCAAAGGGATCTTTCAAATGTTACATGAAGATCAGGTTCTTTCTGAGCCATTAGATGAATTAAATAATTAGAGGAAATAAAATGGCGCATTCTCACGGTAGTAAGGCAATGAAAGGCATGGCTCATTCGGGGCATAGTCATCATGCAGGGCATGGTATGGGTAAGCAAGTTATGGCCGGCTCTGTCGCTACGGTAACTGTTAAATCTGGGGAAAAACTTATGAGTAAGCTTGCAAAACATCCTGTATTAATCTTTGGTTTAGGTGTGGCAGTGGGTTATGTTGCTTACAAATACAGAAAAGAGATAGTTTCTAGTGTAGGTAAGGCAAGCGATGCCGGTAAAGACTTTGTGTTACAGCAAAAAGAAAATCTAGAAGATATAGTGGCAGAAACTAAAGAAGAAAGTTGATTTTTTGAACATAACGAGTTTATGTTGAGAAATTTAGGCGGGCAATAAAGTATGTATGATATGTACTTTATTGCCCGTTTTGCTTTAAATGTTTTTAATTTTTCATTATGAGTATTCAGAAAGAATTTACTGTTAGATATAGAGATGAAGGTCATGTTCGGTTTCAAATACCTGAGCTACTGTGTAATGAGGTTGTGGCAAAGACAGTTAGTGCTGAAATTTTGAAAATTGAAGGTGTTTATAAAGTTGACCTTTTTAGAAAACAAAAGAAATTATCAATAAGATATCAAGATGTCGTATGTGATTTTAAACAATTGGCAATAAAGTTGTTTCAGTTACTTGCAGAACTTGATGAAAAAGGCTTGCTCGTCGCCCCTGTTGTGAATGACTTAAACGCCAAGGAAAAATCAAAATGGAATTTAAAATCTAAAGTTCAGGACTGGAAAGCCACGAGATGGGCGAGTGAAAAATATGATGATGCTAAAGATACAGTACAAGCGGCAAAAATCATCACTAAGATAGGGCTAAAAAAACAGGGCTCGCTGATTAAAGACCCTGAAAAGGCAATTATCGATTTCTTTAATGATATTTTAGTGCTGTATTTAATCAAATTACATTGGGTACGTATTACCCAGGAATGGATTCCTAAACCCTGGGCTTTTCGATATCAGTGGACAGCTGTTTTCTATCTTTTCTATTTATTAATGCGCTCACGAAAACCTAAATAACTGATTATAACTTCATAAAAACCTGTTCAATATAATGATTCCAAAAGTGGAGCACGGTTGATGAGGTGATTACTCAACTAAGCAATTATTGTAGAGCAGACTTCAGTCTGCTCTACACCATCAGTGAAGTTATCTAAGTTATTCTGCACGCGATTCTAAAATATCTTAATTATTTTATCCCCAATTTATCTTATTATGGATTCAGAAATAGTCAGCTATAAAAATTTTAGTCTAGTTCATCAGTTAAAAAGGCGTATTCGTATTGTTTCAGCTGTTTTAGAAAAGGATATTGAGCGCTGTTATATTGTTGAGATACTGCTTAAAAAACGTTCAGCTATAAGACGTGTACGCACGACCTTTTCATTAGGATCTGTGGTTATTGATTTTGACCCCGCAGGTTTACCTAAAAAAAACCTGTTGATTTTGCTGGATGCTGTGCTGGGAAATATGGCGCAGAAAGAAACTGCGGTTTTTGAGAAAAATAATAAAAAATTTACAGGTAAAGTCGATGAAGTTGATTTAGCAATAGAAGGTATGTCATGTGCCTCTTGTGCCTTGTTGATTGAAATGGTGCTTAACAGAGACCCCCAGGTTAAATCGGTTAATGTCAATTTTGCAACCGAGACTGTAACTGTTCACGGACAACTAAGTAAGCAGCAAGTCAGCGATAAAATAGCCACTCTGGGCTATGAGACCTTATCTATAGATACGCTTTCGCAAAGAAAAAACCTTATTTTAAAGGAACAACAAAGAATTGAGACAGCAAAAAGACGTTTTATCTGGTCTGCTGTTTTAAGTACGCCTGTTGTTACTGTTGCAATGTCGATGGGGCAATCCAGATGGTCACATTGGATGCAATTTGTTTTGACCACCGCTGTTGTTTTTGGGGCGGGAAGACAGTTTTTTACTAAAGCATGGCGATTGGCTAAGCAAAAAGCAGCCAATATGGACACCTTAATTGCCTTAGGCGTGGGTTCAGCCTATGGCTATAGTTTGCCCGTGTTGTTTAGGCGCAAAGGACATATGTATTATGAGGCGGCAGCTGCGATTATTACCTTTGTATTGCTAGGTCGCTATCTTGAAGAAAGAGCCAGAGGAAAAGCCGGTGAAGCAATTCGTAAACTGGTTGATTTACAACCGCAAACGGCTACTTTGCTGCGAGATGGGGAAGAAACTCAGATTGATGTCGATGATATTGTCTTAGAGGATATTTTACTCGTTAGACCTGGAGAAAAGATACCAACAGACGGTATGGTTGTTTTTGGCGTTTCAACGGTTGATGAGGCAATGGTGACGGGTGAAAGCATGCCTGTGGTTAAGGAAATTGGGCATAAAGTGATTGGTGGTTGCGTTAATGGTAATGGCGTTTTACATGTGAAAGCGACTGCTATAGGCATGGATACTATTTTGGCGGGTATTGTGCATATGGTTGACCAGGCCCAGTCGACTAAATTACCTATTCAAAAACAGGTGGATAGAGTTTCAGCGGTTTTTGTTCCCGCGGTTATGGGTATTTCAGGATTAACTTTTGCCAGTTGGATGTTAGTAGGTGCACCTTTTGCTACGGCATTTGGTAGTGCTGTGACCGTGTTGTTGATTGCGTGTCCCTGTGCGCTTGGTTTGGCGACGCCAGCTGCAATAATGGTTGGCTCAGGGCAAGCAGCAAAAAAAGGCGTGTTTATTCGTAATGGTGAAAGTCTGGAAGTCGCCAGCAAGTTAAATGCAATTGTATTTGATAAAACAGGCACAATTACCGAAGGCAAGCCCAAAGTAACTGACTTTTATAAGAAATCACGATTAGGTAAAGATAAAATTATTGCTTTGGCTGCATCCGCTGAAAATAACTCTGAACACTTTTTAGCCAGGGCGATAGTTGATTATGCTAACGAGCAATCAATAGCACAGTTAGCGTGCAGTCACTTTTACAGTGAAACAGGTCGAGGTATAGAAGCTGAAGTTGATGGCAAGAAACTATTGATAGGCAATAAATTCTGGATGGATGACCGGAATGTTAATATTGATGGTTTGATGGATGAAGCCATTAATTTTGCTGAACAAGGTAAAACCCCCGTTTATATGGCTGTTAACAATAAAGAGGCAGCAGTTTTTGGTATTGCTGATAAACCAAGACTAGAAGCGGCAAGTGCAATTGCACGGTTAAATAACATGGGTGTGCAAACGTTAATGGTCACCGGTGATGAAGAAAAAACCGCAAAATATATTGCAGCCAAGGTGGGTATTACAGAAGTAGTTTCCAATGCCAAACCTGATGAAAAGCTCGAAATCATCAGGAAACTACAGGCAGAAGGTAAGCAGGTGGGTATGATTGGCGACGGTATTAATGATGCACCCGCTTTAGCTGCGGCTAATGTAGGTTTTGCAATTGGTAGTGGTACCGATGTTGCCATTGAATCGGCCGATTTAACCCTGGTACAAGGCGATATTTCTAAAGTCACTGAAACGATAGAATTAAGTAGCGATACCATTAATGTGATTAAACAGAACCTGTTTTGGGCATTCGGTTATAACACGGTTGCCATTCCGGTAGCCGCTTTAGGTAAATTAAATCCGATGGTAGCATCAGCTGCAATGGCATTAAGCTCGGTATCAGTTATTGTTAACTCATTAAGACTCAATAAAAAATAAGGAAATAAGAATATGGATCATTCAATGCACGGAATGACTGAAATGGCGGCAGCTACTGGCTTTGATTACACACTGGCTTTTATTGCCGGGTTTCTGGGCAGTGGGCACTGTTTAGGTATGTGTGGTGCTTTGGTCTCAGGTTATTTTATGAATGTGGGTAAAAATAAATCTTATTTACCCTATTTTGCCTATCAGATGACACGGGTTTTAATTTATATTTTAATTGGATTGTTAGCGGCATCTTTAGGTGTGGTGTTGGTTTCTGGTGGACTGTTCGGCAAATTTCAAAGTATTCTGCAAATGATTATCGGCTCTGTGGTGATTATTCTTGCGCTGGGTATTTTGGGATTAATTCCATGGCAAGGCTCAATAAAATTATTACCGATGACTTTATTGCGTAAAGGCTATGCCAAAGCCAGAACTAAAGGACCGGTGGTTGGGGCAATAATAGCCGGATTTCTGAATGGTTTAATGCCTTGTCCATTAACATTTGCCATGTATGTAGAAGCGACATCGGCCTCAACAGTTTTAGAAGGTGGAGCATTAATGCTGGCATTTGGTGCAGGGACATTACCAACTATGCTGTTTATCAGTGTTGCATTTGCTAAAATGGGTGCAGGGCTTCGTGGCTTTATGATGAAGTCAGCCGCTGTCATTATGATTTTTATGGGGCTGAATACCATTTATAAAGGATTGAACTTTTATGTGGAAGAAGATTTCAAACATCGAACATTTTTGCATTTTTTAAAAGAAAAAATAGATGGCGCTATCTTATTAATGGGACAGGTAATTGAATATATCAATATGTTAATGGGTCATATTCAGGGGATGTAATGCAACAGGCTGATTTAGCTGTATTGGCAAACGCAGCACAACAACTTGAATCATCAAATTTGGCAACATCCATTAGTCATACCATAGGTATGCCTATAGAAACAGCAATGGCTGTACTGCCAGGGCACTGGTCTAGCATCGTCTCACGCATTACTCGCAAAGCCCTAGAAAAGGCATTGAATGCAGCATTGTATTCGCTTAAAGAAAAGCCTTCCAAACCAAAAAATAAAATTCATAAGATGTTGGTTTGTATCAGTGGGGCCATTGGAGGTTCATTTGGTATTACCTCGTTAGCTGTTGAATTACCTGTTTCGGCAACGCTTATGTTGCGATCCATAGCTGATATTGCCCGTAGCCACGGTGAAGATCTTGCTGAACTGGATAGTAAAATGGCTTGTTTAACGGTATTTGCTTTGAGCGGTGGTGGAACCATAAAAACTTCAACGTCATCTGAAGCGGCAGATACCAGTTATTATGCAGTCCGTTCATTTTTAACTAAAGCAATGGGCGATACCACCAATCATGTTGCGGTTCATGGCTTATCCAAAGAGGGTGCGCCTATTATGGTTAAGTTTATTAATGCCGTTGCCGTTCGATTTTCTATTCCTGTCTCAGAAAAACTGGCTGCTCAATCATTACCTGTCGTCGGTGCTTTAGGTGGTGCTTCAGTCAACTGGTTATTTATCCAGCATTATCAAAAAATGGCTAAAGCACATTTCTCAATTCGTTCTCTAGAAAGAAAATATGGCGATAAGATTGTGGCAGATTTATATCAGGATATTGTTAAATATAATAGTAAACAGAATACTAAGCGCTGGGTCGTAACAGAAATAGTTTGATTATGCCTCTTAAATAAGGGGGGTATCTGGATAGATAAGAAAATAAGTCATATGCTTAAAATTAAAGAATTTAGTCAGTTTAAAATTGCTCATCAATTAAATCGACAACTCCAAATTGTTATTCCTAGTTTGCATGGCGATAAGGAACGAGCAACTATCTTGAAAATTCTTTTATTAAAAAGACAGGCTGTTGAAAGTGTAGAAATTGCGCCAGAAATAAATTTGGTTACAATTTGTTTTGATCCGGAACAACTTCCAAAACAAAATTTGCTGAATTTATTAGACTGTGTTTTGGCAAATTTTCCTCAAAAACCACCGGAAATCGTTAAACGTATAGTCAAATCCGTTCAGCGTGAAGCTAAAAAACAAGAAGTTGTATTTAGAATAAAAGGAATGAGTTGTACTTCCTGTGCTTTGTTTTTAGAAATGCTGTTGTCTAGAGAGGCAGATATTCATCATGTCAGTATTGATTATATTTCTGGGAAAGCCGTTGTGAGTGGTTATCTAGGTAAGGCTGAAATTTTTAAAATTATTGAAGATAATGGCTATCAGGCTTATTAAATCAACAGTGTGTAGGCTGGGTTAGCGGCTTTATCGCGTAACCCGGCATTGTTAGCGTTTGCGCCGGGTTACGCTATCGCTAACCCAGCCTACACCCTACCCGTTGGTACGCTCCGTGTTAACTTGATAGTTCCCACCAATAATCTAACACAGAGACCATTGAGAAGCCTCCCTCAATGCCCTATGAGCTTACTCTGTGTGGTTAAATTACCTCTGTACATGTAACGCCGCAATTAATTTACGGCCTTACTATAAATTCTGTAATCGTAAAAATCATATAATTCTCCGGCAAAGGTTGCCTGGAAGTTTTCTATTTTTAATGGAAATATCAAATCGTTGATTTTGCACCAAATGAAATAGAACAACAGTAAAAATCAATTTTGCGTGATATGACACATTAAACTGTGGCAAATGACACAAAAAAGTTAAAACTATTTTTAAAGAAGAGCCATTTAGCAAGGTTTTCTACAGGCAAAACTGATTTACGTACCAATAATCATGCCATTCTTGGCGGCAAATTGTCGCGCGTCAATTTGCCACATTTTTATTTTCTCCAACCAAACTTAAACTGGATTTAACTCTTGTATGCAATCTCTTCACATGATGAGAACTGGAGTTAAACACCTTCCTTTTATGCGTCCTTCGGGGCGCATTTTTTTTATTTCAATTGCATGTCCAAAGGAGTAGTTATTTTATGGTTTTAAGCCAGAGATTAACAGGTCGATGCTATTTCTCAGTGCAAATATATATCTGGAGATAGGCGTGATTATTTTTCTGTGTCTATTGATTGTTTTGTTGTTGTGGCAACAGGAAAAACAATTACGTCAGCAAACAACCAGAGATCAAAATGAAAAAATAATCCAGGCATTGCAAGCTTACCCCGTACATCAATATACGATGGCACATATGCTTGAAAGGTGTTTGGTGATTATTTTTTCTGCGCCACAAATGAATCTTTTACCAAAAGGTGCCGTTTTTTTATTGCAGGATGAGAAGTTAAGTTTACTTGCAAAGCGTGGGTTTACAGGTGCTCATGACGATAAGCACTTGGATGACTATTTATGCGATCGAGCTGACAGATCTGACAAATTTCAATTCATACCCAGTACAGGTTTAGAGCATGGTTATTATATTTTGCCTTTAGTGAGACGCAATGATCAATTAGGACTCTTGATTTTATATACACAAACAAACGACAAGGCAACTGATGATGTTATTAAATTTGTTAAATCCATGGGGAATACAATTTCCAATTTGATTGAACGTAAACAAATTTCTGATGAACTCAGGCTAGGAAACAGCGTGATAAATTTAAGTCAACAAGCGATATTCATAACCGATACCGATAATAAAATCATTCGTTGTAACGAATCTTGCGAACGTATTACTGGCTATTCCAGTAAAGAACTCATAGGACAGAATCCTAAAATTTTTCAATCTGAATATCATACGATTAATTTTTATAAGACGCTCTGGCGAGAGGTCAATAACAATGGTTTCTGGCAAGGTGAAATATGGAATAAGCGCAAGGATGACTCTGTATTTCCTGAATGGCTGACTATTTCAATTATTAAGGATGCAGATGGGCAGGTAGTAAAGTATATGGCTATTTTTACTGACCTGAGTTCGATTAAAAATGCAGAAAAGAATATTCAGCAACTATCCTTCTACGACCCTCTGACGCAGTTGCCTAATAGAGCTTTGTTTAAAGACAGAGTGCAACAGTCTATAGTTCAGGCTGAGCGACAAAACAATCAGTTTGCCCTGTTATGTCTGGATATTGATCATTTTAAAAAGGTTAATGAGTCATTAGGGCATGAAGAAGGCGATAAATTACTACAGATATTTGCTGACAGAATTACCAATGTCTTACGAAAAGAGGATGCTGTTGCACGGATAGGTGGTGATGAGTTTGCCATGATTATTCATGATCTGAATGAAGATAATAGTGGTAGGGTTTTGCATGTTGTTGAAAAAACTTTGCATTGCCTAAAGGAGGTGGTGCAGCTGGATGAACATGAAATTATTGCCACCGGAAGTATCGGTATCAGTTTTTATCCAGAAGATGCGGATAACGCGGTAGATCTGATTAAATATGCGGATACCGCGATGTTTCAGGCAAAACAGGCCGGACGTAATGGCTATCAATTTTATACTAAAAAGTTTAATCAGCAGGCATTAAGAAAAATCCGCCTAGAATCAGCTCTACGTCGGGCGCTTAAGCAAAGTGATTTTGAAATATTCCTACAGGGTCAGCAGGAACTGGATTCTCATTTACTCATAGGTGCCGAAGCTTTATTAAGGGTTGGGCGAGGGGAATTGAGTAGCATTTCACCCGCTGAATACATACCTATCGCTGAAGAAAGTGGTTTGATTGTTGATATTGGGGATTGGGTTTTTTCTGAAGTTTGCAGACTGCTTCGACATTGGTATGACAATAATCTGCTTCCTCTAGGGTTTAAACGGATAGCGATCAATATTTCTCCCGTTCAGTTTGAACGCCACGATTTTATCAAAAAAATACAGCAATGCATTCAGGAAACCTGTGTGCCGGTCCAGCATCTGGAAATTGAGTTGACCGAGAGTTCTTTGCAGGAATCCACTCATTCAGTGATTGAGAAGTTGGTTTCTATTAAGGCGATAGGAATTAACATTGCGATTGATGATTTTGGTACAGGTTATTCATCACTTAGCCGATTGAAGCAATTTCCTATTGATTTGTTGAAAATTGATCGCTCATTTGTGGCTGATATTTGTGGTAATGAAAGTGATATGGCTATTATTAAAGCGATTATTAGTATGGCCAGTGCTCTGGATATTAGAACCTTGGCAGAAGGTGTAGAAACCCAAGAGCAAGCAGATATATTAGAGACACTGCAATGCAGTCAGGGACAGGGGTTTCTTTTCAGTAAGCCGGTGAATACAGAGAATTTTGAAGCAATATTGGCTTCGGTCAAAAAATCATCAAAATCTATTTTAGAATCCGTTGCATGAAGGAGAGCACAATGCGCGAATCCCGCGTTAAGAAGTCTACATGGGTTTCCAGCATTTTTTTATCGATGGCCATTTCTGCCTCGGCTAATGATGAGGAGGGAAACTTCCTAGATGCCAGTCTGGAGGAAATTTTGGCTATCCCTTTGGATGTCAATGCCGTTAATATTCTGGAAGCTCATATTCATAAGAAAAATGAAGTGATGGTGGGCTATCGTTTTATGCATATGGGTATGAATGGTAACTTGTCTGGAGAGCATCAAATAAGCAATGCAGAGATTTTGCAGGATTATATGGTAACTCCAACATCGATGACCATGGATATGCACATGGCATCTTTGATGTATGCGCCCAGTGATGAGCTAACCCTTATG
>DAOWHF010000228.1:0-5067 GCA_030641565.1 Methylomarinum sp. | reverse complement strand
TAACTTAATAGATAGTTCATTTCCCTGAAGTAGTTGCGTTGTAATTATTTTTGTATTTTGTTTTATTAGTATACTTGAGTCGCCAAATAATTGCTCTAATGGTAAAGGTGCATTTTGATCTATGAAAATGCCGATATCAGGATAACTCATGTCTATTGTGGAATTGGTTTTTATAAAAAATGTATCAGATGTTAATTGTAAAGAAATTGTTGCTTCACTATAGCCATCATTAAATTTTTTCTTATGACTGATGAGCAGACAGCGAGTGATATTTGAAACACTGTCTTTCTTTCTATCTAAAACCCAGGTACTACCAAAATTGAGTGGTAATTGCTCAAGATTAAAAGAAATATTATTCGGTTTTATTGATGGGGGGTTTTCTTCTATCGCTGCAACAATTGTTGGTTCAGTCTGCTTAATACTTGATGGTACGGGGGATAAAACAGCTGTTTTGTGATTAATGTTTTTCAGAGACGTTACTTTAGCGGCTTTATGTTTTTTGATAATAAGCCGTGGTTTTGACGGAATAATTTTAATTCTTTTCTTTTCGGGGGAAATTGCTTGAGTAGTAATTTTTTTAGAATCAGTTTGGCTGATTGAACTCAATTGATTCGAGTCAATTTTTACTGAATCTGGTTGATGAGGTGGTTGCTGCATTTTTACAACATTTTCTTGTTGAGTGGCGCAACCATACGAAACCAAGATGAGTAATATGGGAAGGTGTTTTTTCATTTTATTTTATCCTTGATTAGAAAGTAATATTAGCAAAGCTTTAGGAATATGCACGTAATATCTTAAATATAATTTTCAGGTTAAGTAATAGGTATAATTCAAAAAAAACCTTGGTATTTTATTAGATGAAAAATTCAGATCTACTTTGTTAGACCAAATATAAGATTATCTGAAGAGGTATTTATGTGCGGCAGATTTAATTTAACAGCAACACCTGAACAAGTCATTGAAACATTTCGGTTACATCGATTGCCACGCTATGAAACCAGCTACAATATTCCACCGGGGCAAAAGATACTGACCATAGTGCAGCTAGATGATGGTAGTAATAAAACTGTCAACTTGCTTTGGGGGCTGATTCCTCATTGGTCAAAAGATAGCAAGATCAGTAGCCATCTTATTAATGCCCGAGCAGAAACATTGGCAGAGAAACCTGCTTTTAAATCAGCTTATCAGCAACGACGTTGTCTAATCCCTGCTACGGGGTTTTATGAATGGCAACAACTTGAGCAAGGCAAACAGGCCCATTGTATTAGTCGTGAAGATCATCAGTTGTTAGCTTTTGCTGGACTTTGGGATTATTGGGAGCACGGCACAGAAACAATCTATAGTTGTACTATTATTACGACCTCTGCCAATGCTCTGATAAATCCGATACATCAGCGTATGCCTGTTATTATCGAGAATAAAAATTATAATCGTTGGTTGGATAAACAAGCGACTCTGGAAACAAGGCAGTCATTATTGGCTGCGGATGCTTATCAAGGGATGATGCGAAAACCGATCAGTGCGTGGGTAAATAGTCCACATCATAATGATAAAAATTGTTTGCGGTAATAGCTGTGATTCTTCTGCGGCTAAAACCTTTTTGATTTTATTTTTATCTAGATAAATACTAATTGCAATAGGGTGAGTCGTTATGTTTTTTACTGACTATAATTCGTTACTCGACTTGGTTGCTATGAGTTTTAACTGGAAATTAAGCTTGTACTCGGTAAGCATTAAAATAAATTGAACACTAGTTAGATTCTAGATAAGAACATTCAGTATTGAGGGAGTGGTAAAGGTGTTGCTTTTTAGGAGGGTGCTGTAATGCTTGCTTTTTTTACGATTAAAGTTAATATTTTGTTCACCGTTTTATCTTATTTAAAATAATTTATGACCTTAAATATTACGAAATTTATAAAACAGGATATCTGGATGGTGTCTGATGAAAATAGGTCATCAGTTCAGAGTGTTTTTATTAAAGCAATAAAAATTGTTTTATTGTCCGTTCAAGGTTTCAGTCGAGATCTTTGCCAGCTTAGGGCTTCGGCTTTAACACTTTATACATTGCTGTCTATCGTGCCAATCATTGCCTTGTTATTTGGGGTTGCTAAAGGTTTTGGCTTCGAAAAAATGCTAGAGCAGCAATTGTTAGATAAGGCATCAGAGCAAGATACTATGATGCTCCAGCTAATTGAATTTTCGCAGAATATGTTATCCAGCACCAAGGGAGGAGTAGTTGCAGGAATAGGGGTGGTAGTGCTGTTTTGGACGGTGATTAAAGTGATTGGCAATATTGAGGAGTCATTCAATCATATTTGGCGTATCAAAGAGAATAGACCCTTAGCAAGAAAATTGAGCGATTATATGTCGCTAATGATGCTGGCTCCTGTTTTGTTGATTATGTCTAGTAGTATGACCGTTTTTGTTAAAACAAAAATAACCTGGTTGGTCGAGATAATTCATTTACCTGAATTAGGCACGAAGCTAGTGATTTATGCCATGAGCTTTTCGCCTATAGTCATTATGGCATTGCTATTTAGCTTCGTTTTTTTATTTATGCCTAACCAAAAAATAAATATTAAAGCCGGTGTTATTGCAGGTGTTGTGACTGGCGTTATGTATCATTTAGTTCAATGGGCTTATTTAACATTGCAATTAGGCGCATCAAGTTATAATGCCATTTACGGCAGTTTTGCCGCTTTACCTTTGTTTATTATCTGGTTGCAATTGGTTTGGGTTGTTGTTTTGCTGGGCTGCGAAATTTCATTTTATGTGCAAAACTTTGATAGTTTCAAACATAATGACAAATTTTCTAATCTTAGCAATGCACTTAAAAAGAATATTGCCTTGCAGGTATGTCATTTTATTGTGCAGCGCTTTGCTAATGGCGAGAAGTCACCTGATGCAGAGGAGATAGCACAAGGCTTGTTGTTACCTGTTTCTGTTGTGCAAAAAACACTTTCAGTTTTGATTGAGTGTCATCTTATTGTCAAATTAAATGTATTAGAAGGCGAATGCGATATTTACCAGCCAGCTAGAGATATTAATGCTTTAACAATAGACTCAGTACTCAATGCTCTAGAAGTATTAGGGCAAAATTGTATTCCAGAAATGAAGTCTTATGAGCAGTTTACTAAGCTGAGTAATGCTTCGGGACATATTTTATTAAAAGAAATTTAGGGAGTTGTTGTGAAATATTGGGGACTGTTAATATTGGCTTTATGGTTAATAACTCAAGGTGTACTGGATTTAACAAATCTGCATTTTCCTTATGAAAAGCTGGTGATGTCTATAATGGCATTGGTTGCGGGGCTAGTTTTGTTTTTGCATGCAGTCAAAACTAAATTGAGTGATGTCGGTCTTTTATTGTTAGGTATTTGGTTGGTGTTACGGAGTAGTCTATTTTTGTTTCATTTTACATTTCCTTATAGCGATATGACGATTGCAATATTAGGAATTGTTGCGGGTGTGTTGCTTCTTATACGGATGTAGACTGTTGTTAGAATTATTGGATTTAAAAGCAAGACACAAAGATCATTATGTTTCTGTTCTCTGTGTCAAATGTTTTTTGAACCTCGTAAGTTGAGATTGCAACTATAGCGATTTTCAATCCATACCTACTCGATTAGGCATCCAGATTTGTAAAAATTCCAGAAACTCTCGTACCTTAGCCGATAAGTATTTACGGTGAGGATAAACCGCATGGATTTCTAAGGGGGATATGCTGTATTGTTCTAATATTGGTATCAACTTACCTTTTTCTATGTCTTTTCCTACGATAAAATTAGGTAGCATAACCAGGCCTAAACCTTCCAGAGCTGCCATTCGAATAGGGGCTGCTATATTGGCTTGCATACGACCTGTGACTTTTACTTCTCTATCCCCCAAGACACCTCTAAATTTCCATCTATCTCTTGGCGTGATTGCCCAGTTAACCAGGCAGCTGTGATCGACTAAGTCTTCCGGTTCTTCTGGGATGCCATGTTTTTCAAAATAATCTGGTGAGCCGCAGACAACTAAAGATGAGGTGGCGAGTTTTCGGGCAACTAAACTGGTATCCTGTAGCTTTCCTAAAAAGATAGCAATATCTACGCCTTCATCAATAAGGTCTACATTGCTTCCTTTAAGGATCATTTCTACAGACAGATCCTCATTTTTCTTTAGAAATTCGGCGAGAGCAGGTGCAATATGTGTGGCACCAATAAGAGGGGGGGCGCTTATTTTTAGCACGCCTCTGGGTTCGGCCTGTAGGTGGGTTACAGCCGCTTCCATTTCGTCAACATCAAGTAATACTTGTTGGCATCTTTCTAAATAAGAGGCTCCCACTTCGGTTAGGCTTAAGCTGCGGGTGGTTCTGTTAAATAGGCGGGTGTCCAACTTACTTTCTAGATGCATGATGTGTTTTGTTGCCATTGCTCTGGATATGCCTAAATCTCTGGCTGCTCCAGCAAAGCTACCGGCTTTTGCTACGCGAACAAAGACGTTCATGCTTGTTAATTTATCCATTTAATACCTTTTTGGAGTTGTTGTGACAAGGATAATTGAGGGGCTAATGGGTATTGTTTCATATTATGAAACAAAGTTTTTAATAATTAACGTATTGTAAACAATTTTTTTGACTGTATAGTAAACACAACTTATCTGATGCAGGCATCATTTAATTGGCAAGGAAACATACTTTTAGTGTTGTTTTACAGGTAGAACCTCCTCATATATTCTACTTGAATTTTTTAACCTCTCATTGCGTCTATGCATTGGGAGGTTTTTTTTTGTCTGTAGAAAATTTATTAAAATCATTATGTTATCATTTCTTTGTATTAATAAGTCAGGGACAGACTATTTTAGTTATACATGAGGTGTAATGCGATTTAATTATATGTTTTATATGCTTATAAATAGTAATGGCTGAGTGATGAGTGGTCTAGTAAAGTAAAACGTAAGGTTTTTTGCATTTATTTAAATTAGACTAATCAGTATGGTATTAGTTTGCTAGATGGGGTTGGAGTGAAAAGAATACGATTGAATCTTGTTCAATATTTATTTTTTGCATTAATGTGTACACAGCTC
>DAOWHF010000355.1:0-3873 GCA_030641565.1 Methylomarinum sp. | reverse complement strand
CCGCCCCTCAAAGGAGTCATCATATGCAAAAAATCCTTCAAGCAAAACACCACCATCAAGATACCCTACTGTATTGGAAATAATTGCCATATCTAACTCCCTTACTGGCTTATAAAGTCGTAAGCAACCACTCTATTAGTAAGCGGCTTTATTTTCTTTTGTAGGATTTCTTTATGTTTAGGGTTGTTTAAATACGCTTTCAGTGCAGCCTCACTTTCCATAGTCACCGTAACAGCCACATCAAAAGTATCATCAACAATAGCTCTATCACTTGAACGCACAACACCTACATGACGATTAACGATACCAGGCAAACTGCCCAACTGTTCACTGGCTTTAATAAAAGCCGAACGCTGACGCTCATTTCCCGGCTGCTTTAACCAAACCATCACCACATGCGTGATTTTTTTACTCTCATCCGCCGAAACACTTCCTACCCCAACAGACAAACAGCCAAACAACGCAATTTGTAACCACAGCAATGTCTTTTTCATTTCTTAATCCCCAACTTATTTTAATGAATTCAAAAACCCAACAGATGCATCTTCTATCATATCCAACACCAGCTCAAAACCATATTTCCCACCATAATAAGGATCAGGAACCTCTCTCGTGGAAAGCTGAGGCGCATATTCCAAAAAGTACTTTATTTTATCTTTATGCTGCTCAGGACAAGCCTCAATTAATATTGAATAATTATCACTATCCATGGCCAATAAATAATCGAAATCTTCAAAATCGCCATAAACCACTTTTCTAGCCCTTATTTTAGCAAGATCAACACCTCTGTCTTTAGCCGCTTTCTGAGAACGTAAATCAGGTGCCTCATCGACATGATAAGCATGTGTTCCCGCTGAATCAATGACAAACTGATCACTAATTTTTTGAGTCTCAACCAAGGCAGAAAATACACCTTCTGCAGTTGGTGACCTGCAAATATTACCCATGCAAACAAAGAGAACGCGCGTTTTTTTCATATTAAACTTAAAGTTTGTAATAAAATGACCGATACGGTAATGTAGCGAACGATTATATCCTAATTAGTCCTTTGTATAAGATGGTATCACCAGCTTAATTACAACAAAATAAAAATAAAAATAAAACCTTTGGCTTTAAAAGCACCAGGAGAAAACAACCATGCTAATGATGAACTGGCATTCTGTCGGCGTTAAAGTAATTGCAATCACTATGTCCGTATTAAGTGTCTTAGCTATTGCCTTACTTTTTATATACGCAAACAATGAAAAAAACAAAGTAATCAATACCCACATTAATGCGTCCAAACAATTACTCCTTGTCTCCGAATCTATTCGTAACAATGCCATAAAAAAATGGGATCAAGGCTTATACACCACAGAATCACTTAGAGCATTAATTCAGGATAAATCCGCCTCAGAAGCCAAATCTTTAGTCTTTGCCACTGTACCTGTTGCAAACGCCTGGGATGTCATTCAAGAAAAATCATTAGAAGGCAACTTTCGCTTTAAAGCACCTAGAGTCGGCGCAAGAAACCCTAAAAATGAAGCTGATTCTATTGAACGCGAAGCACTAATGTATTTTCAAAGCAATCCATCAGCCACTGATTACAGCTTCGTTGACGAAGAAAAAAATGAAATCAGGTACTTCAGACCCGTTAAACTTGATAAGCAATGTGAGCTATGCCACGGCAACCCTAACACTTCAGAAGAAGTATGGGGTAACAGTCAAGGTACTGACATTTTGGGCTACCCTATGGAGAACAAGCGCCAAGGCGACTTACATGGTGCCTTTGAAATCATCACCCCAATCTCTGAGGGCCTTGCAGAATTACAATATGATATATGGTTAGCCATAGGATTTTTTATTATCACGCTAGTCGTTATTGCGACAACTGGCTATTATGTAATGAACCAAATCATTATCGCTCCACTAACCAGTCTCGCCATAAAACTTCAAGCCATTAGCAGTGGTGAAGGAGACTTAACCTCTCGCCTTGATGTTAAGGGTAAGTCTGAATTTGCATGGGTAGCAGGAAGTTTTAATACTTTTGTCAAGAAAATCGCTAAAACCATTGCTAACATTAGCGTTACCAGTGAACAATTGGCTGCTGCCTCACATAATCTAGCTAAAATTTCAGAGACAACCGAACAAGGTGTTGAAAGACAACTGGCTGAAACCACTCAAGTTGCAACAGCTATGGAAGAAATGACAGCAACAGTGCAAGAAGTCGCCCGCAATGCCATCAATGCTTCTGATGCCGCAGGAACTGCTGATACAGAAGCTGCAACAGGTAAAAACATTGTCACTCAGGCAGTTGATGGTATTAATCAACTGGCATCAGAAGTTGAAAATGCTGCCAACGTCATTCATGAATTAGAAAATGACAGTAACAGTATCGGTGAAGTGTTAAGCGTTATTCAAGGTATTGCAGAACAAACCAATTTACTTGCCTTAAATGCTGCAATTGAAGCAGCACGAGCAGGTGAACAAGGTCGTGGATTTGCTGTTGTTGCCGATGAAGTGCGCACACTTGCCAGCAGAACACAAAACTCTACCCTTGAAATCCAGCAAACCATTGAGCGCTTACAAACCCGTGCAAAACAAGCGGTTAGCGTAATGGATAATGGTAGACGACAAGCTGCATCCAGTGTAGATCAAGCCGCTTCCGCAGGTGAATCAATCACCACTATTAGTGAACGCATAGACACTATTAGCGACATGAACAATCAAATTGCGGGTGCCGCTGAAGAACAAACGGCAGTAGCAGAAGAAATAAACCGCAACATCAACAATATCAGCGAGGTTACCAACGATACTTCAATTGGTGCTAGAAACACATCCAAAGCATGTCAAGAGCTACTAGAACTAGCAGATCAATTACGCACTGCGGTTGGTCAATTTAAAACATAAACCTTTTAACAATCAATTGTTATACTGTAGGCAGTGTTAGCTTAGCGAGACGAAGCACAAGGATGTGCAAGTGACGTTTAAAACAGGAGCTGATTTACGTCCAACGTAACCCAACATCCGCTATATCATAAGGCGTCGTTGGGTTACTTTTTTAGCCTCACTAAAAAAACCACCCCAACCAACAAAACTATACCAAAACGACAAACACTATTATCAATGCTAAATAAAGTTACATTAATCGGAAGATTAGGTGCTGACCCAGAAGTCAAATACATGCCAAGTGGTGGCGCTGTAGCCAATATCAGCCTAGCAACATCTCGCCGTTGGAAAGACAGACAATCTGGTGAGCGCAGAGAAGAAACCGAATGGCATCGCGTTTCTTTCTTCAATCGTATCGCTGAAATAGCAGGAGAATACCTAAGAAAAGGTAGTTTAGTGTATATAGAAGGTCGCATTCGTACTCGAAAATGGCAAGACCAAAATGGACAAGACCGCTACACAACAGAGATTATTGCCGAGCAAATGCAAATGCTTGACAGCAAAAGTGGCGGTACAGGAAATTTTGGTAATGAACAAGCAAATACTGCTGCTTACTCTGCCCCACAATCAGCACCTACACATCAACCAAAACCTGCTACTGCGCCCAACCAACAGCTTCCAGATGCGCCACCACCAGCATCTTATGAAGACTTTGATGATGATATTCCGTTTTGAGGAATACATCATAACTTATATAAACAAATAATCATAAACCCCTATTACTAGGGGTTTTTTTATGAATTATCGAGTTCAACGATTTACTTTTCCTATTGGAAAGCGATATGCTCAGTTAGTTAACAATGCAACTGGCATTCCCATCATATATCAAAATCTTTACGTCACAATTCATCATAAGTGGGATGCTCCACTTCATTAAATCAAGTCACCACATAGCCACATGGTTCGGCTCAATATGACACCGACTAACAATATAAAACCTGATTT
>DAOWHF010000248.1:0-2709 GCA_030641565.1 Methylomarinum sp. | reverse complement strand
CAATCATCCTGTATTCCACAATGCTCCATACATATCACTTTTTTGATATAAAAATATATTGGGATTGGTATTAAATACTTTCACAATCTCTTTAGCTTCGCCTTACCCATAATTACAAGACACAGCGTTTTAAGAGCCTATTAACAGACTAATGAACTAGGGAATATGCACCTGAAGCGACTTCCCTTACCCAGCTTGCTGGTTATTTCTAGCCTTGCATCATGTCGCATCAATACATGCTTTACAATTGCCAGTCCTAAACCGGTGCCACTTAGTTTTTTGCTTCGCCTTACATCAACACGATAAAAGCGTTCGGTTAATCTAGGAATGTTTACTTGAGCAATGCCTTCGCCTTGGTCTATCACTTCATAAATCAGACCCAGCTCTGATTTTCTCCAAATAACTTTAACTAGCGAGTCATCTGCCGAGTACTTTAAGGCATTTATAAGTATATTGGTAAAGGCACTGCGTAAGTCTTGCTCCTCACCCTGAATATTACAGTCAGTTTCTATACTTAATTCTATCCGTTGCTTAGATTTACCTATTGCAACACCCTCTAAACAAATATCTCTAATTAATGAACCTGCATCAACACATTCCATTTGTTTTTTTTTGGTTTCCAACCGAGCTAGCAGCAATAAATCATCAACCAAATACTGCATCCGTTCCGTTTGGGCATACATTTGATTAAATGATTGGGTCAACATAGCAGAGTGCTTATCATCCATATCCAGTAACGTTTCTAAATAGCCTTTGAGAACGGTTAAAGGTGTTCTAAGCTCATGCGATACATTGTCAACAAAGGTTTTACGCATCAATTCCATATTTTTCTGCTGAGTCACATCATGTGCAATAATTAAATGTTGACCCGCAGCATAACTCACCTGCCGATATTGCAAGATAATTTGACTATCAACCGGAGAAGGCATAATCAGCACCTGTTTCTCATCCCTGCATTTCAAAAAATCTGCAAACTCAGGTGTTCGAATAAGGTTATCGATACGCTGACCTTTATCCGATTTTTTTATCCCTAAAACAACTTTAGCTAATTTATTTGACCACTCAATTTCATCATAATTGCCCAGCACCACTGCAGCATCAGGTAAAACATCGGTTGATTTACGAAACTGCTCAATGATTTTTCCTAACTTCTTTTTACGACTTTTTTCATTCTTCTTGATTTGGTAAAAATGATAATAAATATCACCTATAATGCCTGTCGCTGTAGGAACCTTACCGCCAGCGCCACGGCTTAACCAACGTTCTAATCGAGATAACAATACAGCCTGCCGGATAAGCGCAATACTTAAAATCAGCACAACCATATAGATAAAATATCCTGTAAAGTGACTCAAAATCGCCGCTATTGCTATGAATAACGCGATATACATCAGTTCTCTTCGCAAAAGCCACAAGCCTGACATTATTCCACCACTGAGAAACGATAACCAAAACCTCTGACGGTCTGAATTAAGTCATCTTTTCCATACTCATTAAGGATTTTTCTTAATCGTCGTATATGAACATCGACTGTTCGCTCTTCAATATAGGCACTACGCCCCCAAACCTGGTCTAGCAACTGAGTTCGACTATAGACATCATCTTGATGTGTCATAAAAAAATGCATTAATTTAAATTCAGTAGGGCTGACAATGATTGCCTTCCCTCCGATGGTGATTCTATGTTTATTAACATCTAAGACAATATCACTTATATTTAATACTTCTTCTTTTATACTTTTTCCACTACGCCGCAGTACAGCTTTAATTCTAGCTATCAGTTCTTTGGGTGAAAATGGCTTAGTCATATAATCATCTGCGCCAATTTCGAGCCCACGCACCTTATCTTCCTCTTCACCTCTGGCTGTAAGTAAAATAATGGGTAATGTGTTAAACAAATCATCCTGTTTTAATCTCCTGGCTAATTCAACACCACTAATACCAGGCAACATCCAGTCCAGTAAGATCAAATCCGGCCTGGCATTATCAGCAAGAGATAATTGCGCTTCTTCAGCACTTGCAACAGCATGAACATTTAAACCCGCTTGTTCCAACACCATCACCAGCATTTCTCTGATGGCGTCTTCATCTTCAACAACCAGAATATTTAGTAATGTCATTGTCTAATTTTACTTTCCAGTTCATCTTGGCTTAAATGACGTACGTCGTCACCTTTAACCATATACACCACATGCTCACAAATATTGCAGGCATGATCACCTATTCGCTCTAAAGATCGAACAGTCCACAAAATATCGATTGCCCGAGTAATATTTCGAGGGTCTTCCATCATTTTTGTAATGAGCTGCCGAATAATACTGCCATATTCACGATCAACACTCTCATCTTTTCCGGTGATTTCGAGGACGCTATCTACATTCATACGAGCAAATGCATCCAAACTGCCACTTAACATTCCGCGTACCATATCAACCAGGTGATTAATTTCATGATATTGATCATGGTGATAGTCGATTGCATCTAAACGAATAGCCATTTTAGCTATGCGCCCTGCCTCATCACCTATGCGTTCTAAATCTGTAATGGCTTTAATAATAGACATCAACATACGTAAATCAATTGCCGCTGGCTGACGTTTAGCTATGACCTGAACGCAGTCATAGTCTATTTCCATTTCTAAACTATTGACCATTTCATCTTGCTGCAAAACCTTTTCAGCTAAATCTTGATCACCGGTCATAAAAGCTTT
>DAOWHF010000028.1:0-7572 GCA_030641565.1 Methylomarinum sp. | reverse complement strand
GCGCTGCTGTTTTCGTTGCTGGAAACCAAGTTCATACTACCCGCTCATTTGAAACATTGTCAGCCGATTAATCGTTCATCAGCGAATAACTGGCTGGAAAAACTACAGAATGTGTGTGGTGACCAGTTGGCTCATTTTATAAAGGTATATTACCGGCCGTTTATGGTGCTGGCAGTTAAGCAACGTTATTTCACAGGAGCTGTATTTTTTGGTACTAGTCTGATTATTCTCAGTCTGGTCATAGGAGGGCATATCGGTTTTACATTCTTTCCTCGTATTGAAAGTGAAGTAGCACGTGCCAAGTTGACTATGCCAGTCGGTACTCCTTATGAATTAACGGACCGTTATACCCGGCAGATTGCCAACGCAGCACAAACGCTGAAACAACGCTATATCAATGAAGTAGATGGTAAAAGTATCATCAAAGCGGTGTATTCGGTAACCGGTCAGTCAGATCGTGGTGGTAATCCTCAACCTCAGGAAGGCCGTGTGATGTTTGAGGTTGAGCCACCGGAAAGTCGGGTTCCCAATATTCCAGTATCCCGGCTGGTTAGAGAATGGCGAGAACAAATTGGCACTATTCCCGGAGTGGAGGATTTAAACTTTCGGGCTGAAATAGGCCATGGCGGAAGCCCCGTTGATATTCAGCTCAAGTCGAATGATTTGCAACAACTGGAGGGTTTTGCCAAGGAAATTAAGATACGGTTGCTTAATTTTTCTGAAGTTTTTGATGTAAATGATAATTTCGAAGGCGGTAAGCAAGAGTTACGTTTAAATATTAAACCGCGGGCTGAGTTTCTGGGGTTAACGCTATCAGATCTGACCAGACAAGTACGCCAGGCATTTTATGGGCTGGAAGTGCAACGCATACAACGAAATCGTGAAGAATTGAAGGTAATGTTACGTTACCCATTATCGGATCGGCTTTCGCTTGATAATCTGGAAAGCATGTATATACGTACACCAGAGGGTATTGAAGTGCCTTTTGCTGATGTTGCAGAATTACAGCCAGTGCATGGTTCGGCAGTGATCAGGCGTATCGATCGTAACCGGGCATTTAATATTACGGCTGATATTAATAAACACAAAGGTAATATCAATGCCATCAGGCATGAAATAAACGGCTTTTTACAGCAACTTTCCAGCAATTATCCAGATGTGCGATACAGTTTTGCCGGTGAAGCTAAAGAGCAAGATGAATCCTTTTCCAGTCTAGTGCTTGGTATGGTGTTCATGTTAGTCGTAGTTTATGCATTGCTGGCAATTCCTTTTGCTTCATATACGCAACCATTTATTGTCATGTCGGTCATTCCTTTCGGGCTGATTGGTGCGGTTTTAGGGCACTTGATTATGGGCATGAATCTAACCATGAATAGTGTGCTGGGAATGCTGGCATTGTCCGGTGTGGTAGTGAATGACAGTCTGGTATTGATAGACCGCTACAACCAGTTAAGAAAAAAAGGAGAATCCGTTGAGAAAGCCATTATCAATGCAGGTTGCAGTCGTTTTAGAGCAATTTTGCTGACTTCTTTGACCACCTTTGTTGGTTTGGTACCGCTGATTTTTGAGCAGGCCACACAAGCGCAGTTTTTAATTCCTATGGCGGTATCTCTAGGGTTTGGCATTCTTTTTACTACCATTATTACGCTTGTTTTGGTACCTGCCTTGTGTGTAATTTTAGAAGACGTTCATCATAGTCTGAAAAAATCAGTACTGTCGTGACGGTTTTGTTTGCTTATTCCGTTATAACTGTAACAGCGCTGATTTTATTAATTGAATTGGAGAAAGATCATGAAAAAATTATACCTATCACTCATCTTATTGTCTCTTGTCTATACCCAAGCAGTATCCGCACAACAGGATAACAGGCAAAAAGGCCCTAAATCACACCATTTTCTTAAAATGTTTGATACTAACGCTGACGGCATAGTTACTGAAGCAGAATTCAATACCGGCATGCAAGAAAGATATCAGAACATGGATGTGGATCGCAATGGTATCGTTAGTATGGACGAGTTTAAACAGTATTCAGCAAAGCGCCATAAAAACTGGCAGCAGAAAAAGCACGGCAAAATGGATTTGGATAAGAATGGCTTAATAAGCAAACAGGAGTTTATTGATCATGCGCTAAAACGCGCTGAGCGAAATTTCAACAAACAGGATAAAAATCAAGATGGCCAACTCAGCCAGGATGAGAGCGCTAAAAAACATGGAGAGAAAAAGCAGCGGCTGTTAGAAAAAATGGATAAAAATCAGGATGGGCAGGTGAGTCGTGATGAGCATAAAGAAATGACTCAACGCTGGTTTAAAAAACTCGATGCTAATAATGACAATGTAGTCAGTGATGATGAGTTGAGAGCCAGAAAATTTCACTAATAGACGTGATGAAAAATGATGTGTGCCGGTGATAATGAACTGATGATACAGATCGCAACTGGCGATAAGAAAGCATTTGCTTTATTAATGCACCGGCATTTACCCGCGGTGCTAAATTTTAGTAAGCAGTATCTGCCGCAAGATGCCGAAGATATTGCTCAGGAAGCCTTTATCCGGTTATGGAACAAAGCCCCGGAATGGCAGGATAAAGGCATTTCACCCAAGGCATGGTTAATGCGTGTTAGCTACAACCTCTGCATTGATGAGCTGCGTAAACATAAAGCGCTTGCTATGCCTGAACAACAACTTGAGCTGATAGATCCGGGCATCGCTGATGAGAAACTGCTGATTGCTCAGTCAGACTTACATCAGCAAATGTTAGCCTTAAAAAGCTTGCCGGAAAGACAACGTAGTGCAATTACCTTACACGCCTACAACGGTTTGAGTAACCAGGAATCGGCAGCGGTGTTAAATATCAGTGTAGATGCATTGGAATCGCTACTGTCCAGAGGGCGGCGTACACTCAGGCGTATGTTGCATGAGCAAATGGCTACAGAACAGGAGAGCAAGCTATGATGAGTAAAGAAAGAGCAAAACAAATCCTGGCTAGCTACGGCGGTCAACCAGAACAATGGCCATCCACAGAGCGATTGTCTTTACAACAGCTATTGTTATCAGATGCCGAATTGCAGTTCATGCAGCAACAAGAGCAGCAACTGGATGCCCAGTTTGCAAAAATGGCAGCAGCTTTTGAACAGGCCGGTACTCAGCAGCTGGAACAAACAATAATGGCAAGTTTGCCGGAAAGGGCTGTTGTTAAAAATTCGCAGACTACTGGTTCTAATATCCGTGGTATATATCAAACGATATCCAGTAAATTTAACAACTTAATCCGATTTGACTGGATAGTTGCCGCTGTAACCGTGAGTATGTTAATCGCGATTGGTATTGTTCAGTTTAACAATATTCCTGTGGACTCAAACCCAGCTGACGCAGGTGATGAATTGTTGTTAATGGCCGAGGCACTAGATCAATACGACGAGCTGGAGCTATTGGGCATGTTAGAACCTGAATTGCTTGAAGATTCGATATGATATAACAACCCGTATGACGGATGAGTAGGCTGAATAATAGGCCAGCGTTATCCGATATTTTATGGATCTACAATATACAAGGATTCTGGTCTATATGTTGTGATGGATTGACTGTAGTATGAAGGTGGATTGCGTTCTCATTTTCCGTTCTAAGCACTAAATCTTAAAGAGTCAGTTGGGGTAATAATAGCCATCATTACTACTTGCAGGCTGTACAAAAAATTTTAATATCGACTCAGTGTCTTTACCTAACAATGTATATTCATTGACTGAACAATCAGAAATTCAATCTTTAGACATTATGGATGTACGTGCAAGTGATGCAAAACCAATGAATATTGGAACCTTATCGGTTGAGTTAGCAGGTATGGGAAACGAAATTGATTACTTTAGGGAGAATCTGTCTCGTGTGTTAAGTTCACAGGGAATCAAAGTTGAATATGAAAAAACAAACAAGCCTGATATTACAATAAAGGTTGAAGACTTCTGCATTCGTAATCAGCGAACATCAGGGTTTTCTCACTACATTTAGTGCAAATGTTATCAATAATGGATCATTAAGACGCATTACATCATATTTCAAAAATAGCAAGGTACCTGTTTGGGCATTCAGAGAGGTAGAAAGACCTTGTTACCAAATTCCGCTTGAAATCGTGGTAAAGGACATTGTTGCAAAGCTGAACTTATATTATTTTAAGCGTTCAGCTTCAAATGAAACAGTAAAAAAACTGGTAGAGTCGATTTCAACTGAAAATGCCGATGCAGCGAGTGAACAATATCTTAAGGTACTTGAACTAGGGTATATAAATAATCCTATGGCAATTGAACCGCTTGTACGACTAACTTCTCATAAAGAGACTATTATGCGTGAGGCTGCAATTTCAGCGCTTGGTATTCTCGGCGCCAAAGATCAGTTTCCTTTGTTAAAGGGTATCTATGAAACGAAGAATAAAATTGATAAATCTATGGCATTAAAATCGATAGGTGACCTTGATATTCCTGTAGCCCGTGAGTTTATTAATCAAGTGAAAAGATCAAAAGCATATAGTGATGATGAAACTATCCGTGAAGTGGCTGACCTTTATCCCTGGTTTCTTTGATATATTACTCATTACTAATGCCGAGCATGTTTAGAAAGGCATCATTTAAGGTAATGAAAAACTTTAAAATGTTTGCAGAAAATGCCTAATCTGGTAACAGCCGCTTTCTCTAGCCTTTCCAATAGTACCCCGCATGCGGGTCTGGTACGGGGCGCTTTCTTTGCAACATTAAATCAATGTACCTTGGTAATAAACCCCAAGCTGGCTAGCAAATCTTACCGCCTCAGGTATCTATAACTCGTAAGGCGGTAGGCAGTTTTGATCAGTGGTCAGCATTATCGGGCAATCCGTGGAATAAAGTGTATCCACAATACCGGGTCATTCTGGTGATTGTATTGTGATGGCGGATTGCCCCACAAAGCTTATTGTATTGACTGCACGGCTAGCCATTCTATCAACTCATCTTCCTTGATGATGCCCATGTGTCGGGTTTCCTGATTGTTGCGGTCAAAGAAATGAGTGACCGGTAATTCTCCACGCCAACGTTTGTTGATATCGGCATAGATACGTTCGGGAAACTGGTCTGCAAAGACCCAGGTTTGTTTCAGTTCCAGCTGGCTACGGTTTAGTACATCTTTAACAATCTCATTCTCCAGAAAAGAATCAGTTGCAACAGTTACTATAGCTACATCCGGGTACTGTTTGTAGAGTTTGCCGAACATGGCTAACTCCTTCATGCAGTAACTACAGCTTTCTGACCAGAAAACCAGGATAAAAGGTCGGTTTTGATAATGATTTTTAATTTCGGCAAAACTGCCTTTTTTAAAAGGCAGGATGGATACATCAGCTTTAACCGTACTGATAGATAGCATCATTAGTGTGGTTAATAGTAACAAACGTAGATTAATCATGATTTACAGGCCCAAAGTTGCCAGTGTTTGTTGATGTCCGTTATTTTCTGTCCATAATGCTAAGAAACCTTTTTCAGTTTTCACTATGCGTGGGTGAGTTGCTCGCATACCCGTATTAGAAATTTGTTTTGATGTTGACCAGCTTGCGCCCCGGTCTTGAGATTCTGCAACAAAAACTGCCAGGCCATCTTCGCCCATCATATCCCACACAGCAACCACACGACCATTGTCATGTGCGGCTATATCAGCATGAATTGCAGACTCATCACCAAATTGCTTGCTTGCAGACCAGTTTTTTCCCGCATCATCTGAATACAAGTAATGGATGCCTAAATGTTCCTGATGGCCTGTACCGACCACGGCATGTACGCGTTTTTTACCGTCAGTTGTTTGGAAATCCAGACCACCACCTATATGAGGGCAACCCTCAAACTGCCAGTTGAATGCGCCTACGTGGTTTAATCTTTGCCATTGTTGTTGTCGGTCAATAACACCGATTGATAAGTCAGAAGGTTGTTTGTCACGATACAGTACGTAGGCTTGATCTTCAGTGTTGGTTTTAATGGTGTTCCAGCAACATGAGCAGCTGAGGTCGTCTAGGGTTTTGTTAGACTGCCAGCTAAGACCACCATCTGTTGAACGGGCATAGCGTAGCCCTTGTGATGCTTTAACCTCTGAATGACTGACACGACTATCCAGCCAGACCGCATGCATGACATGATCGTCAGCTGCCATGTCGATATAACCATGGGGGCCTTTTTTCCAGTCAGGAGGTGTTTGGGCATATTGCCAGCTTTGTCCACCATCAGTAGATCTGGCAGCCAGCATGGCACCAGCATTAAATCGAGTCGCTTTGTCATATTTAGTCCAGGTGACTACAATATTTTTTCCCTGTGCTGCAATTTGAGCATCATTGCCGCGAAGTATTTTTGCGGCGATATTATCATCATTCAGGATTTTATTTTCAGCTGACCAGCTGTTGCCGCCATCAGTAGAATATTGATACCAAAGTGATTTTTGTCCTTGTTTATGTTTGCCGGTTAACAGGTGTAAGCGATCGTTGTGGTTGACTATATCAGCGCTGATGACACCTTCTGGTAGAGACTCATGTCTATGCTTTTTGGGTTTGGCTAGTACGGTTTTAATTTCTTCTGTCTGCTGGGTAATTGGTGTTTCTGTACTGATTTTGGTTGAACATGCAGTGTTGAAACCAAGCAATAAAACCGCTAGGTAGAGTGATTTTTTATTCATTATTGTCAGGCAATTTATGCTGTTGTTTTAACAAAAAAAGTTCCCTTGATGGACAAGGGAGCTTAGTTGGCGGTTAAAATAATTTTAAATTAAATGTCCAGGCCTATACTTGCAAAATAAGTTCTTTGTGGGTACGGGTGGTGATCATAATATTTTTCGTTCAGTATATTATCTACACCAACAGAAAATTTAGCGGTTATATCGTTGCCGATAGGCATTTTGTAGCCTGATTTAAAGTTAACCAGCAGATATTCATCTGATGCACCATAAACTCGTCCAACGAAGTCGGAATTATCAGCATTGGTATGCTGCTTGCTGCGAAATTGCATGGCTAAGCTATTATCCCAATGTTCAGTCGTGTGATAAGTCAGGGTGCTATTAGCTCGCCATCTTGGAACTCTTACCCATTCGTTACCAACTAGATCAGGGCTATTTGCATCTTCCTTAATCTCCTTGTTTAACCAAGTACCGTTTACGTTCAAGCCAAGAGGCAGACCCATAATGTAGTCTTGCTGGTAAACAAACTCTACGCCAATGGTTTCGGTTTTATCAATTCCACGAGTTCTATTTCTTGTCGTGCCATTGTTTTGTAAGGTTTGGGTGTTCATGATTTCGTTTTCAATTGTATTGTAAAACAATGAAACGCTGGTATAGCCTTGGTCAAGTTCGTATTGAACTTTAAAATCATGAAAATAACCGGACTCTGGTGCCAGTGTAGGGTCAGAAATGTTGGATGCATTTGTGTTACTGGAGCTGTCGAATAATTCCTCGGCCACTGCAAAACGATAAGCTTTACTGAATGAGTAACGTAAGCTTAGTTCATTTGTCGGTGTAAAGCTTAGCGAAGCTTTTGGTGAAATTCTGCCCGCATCACGGTCATCAATACTACCAGTTCCATTC
>DAOWHF010000207.1:0-2217 GCA_030641565.1 Methylomarinum sp. | reverse complement strand
TTAGTGATCAGTTTTGTGGTGATGTACAACTGGCCACCTAGTCGCTGGTGGATCGATAAGTTAGCCCTTAAATTACCTTTATTAGGCAATATTATCCGCTTATCGGGCACGGTTTTATTTTCCCGAGCCATGGGCTTGTTATTACGTAGTGGTGTGGTTATTTCTGAAGCTTTGGTAACCATGGAAAAACTACATGTTAATAAATTTATGGCCAGCCGAATTGCTTACACCCACAACAAGATTTTATCAGGTGGAGGTCTTGCTGAATCACTCGCTGTTGAATCGGGCTATATGCCATTGTTATTACAAATGATCAGTGTGGGTGAAAACTCAGGAACCATTGATGAGATTCTACAAGAAATGGCGGATTATCATGATGAGTTGTTACAACAATCTATCGCTCAATTAACCGGCATGATCGCACCCTTTATGACTGTCTTTGTTGGAGGCTTAGTGGGCTTTGTTTATGCGGCTTTTTTAGTCGCCATGTTTTCGGCTGCGGGGGGCAGTCCTTCATGAAGTATTTATCTATTTTGTTATTTTTTTGTACGGTGTCTTTAGCGTTTGCTGAGCATACCGAACAAAAAAATCAGGTTTATAACCAAAAATCACAGCTAACCGCTGAGAACATTAATCAAGCGGTACAGATCTTACGCAACCCGACATTGATGAGTGGTAATTTTAGACAAGCCTTAAAAAACATTAAACCAGGTATACCTACCGCTTCTGCTGCAACACCTTTTAGTAACGATGATCGCGAAGAGGATGATATGCCTTTTATTGAATTAGTCGCCAAAGTCATGGCTAAAGATAAACCGTCAACAATCGTTTTGAAAGTTAATGATCATACTTTGCATTTGACTGAAGGCAATACGGCTTCTCAATTAGTTAATCGAAAGATCGTTAATATCAGAGTCGATGAGATTACCGATAGCTATGTCAAAATTTATCTTTCGCCATTTGAGCAAGTGATGGTTTTGCAATAACTTTATCGCGTTGCGCTAAAAACAACATGGATAAATGTAAGGTGAACCAAGTGATAGCGCGCCCATCACGTATTAATACAATGGCTTTAAAGCCAAATACATTAGCTGTAAGAAAAGCACCAACCCAACAATAGTTTAATCTTTGGAATACACATGCGTTTTAAATGTTTATCTGCTGTACTGATTTTTAGTTTTTTATGTTTAGCTGGCTCCCCTTCTTTAGCCCTTGCAGGTAAGAAGAAGCCTGAAAAAATTGCTCAACTGGAGTTTAGAAATATAGCGGTAGGGGATGCTTTAAAAATCTTAACCGAACAATCAGATTTAAACATTATTGCATCCCAGAATGCGGCTCAAATACAAATCACCATGTATTTAAAAGATATTACAGCGCTTGATGTGATTGATGCTATCGCCAAAACATATAACCTTTGGTACAAGCATGACAAACGCTCGAATATTATTCGTATTTATACGGTTCAAGAATACCGTATGGAACAAGTTGAGTTTAAGCAGGAAAAAACTGAAATATTTACCCTGAAAAATGCCAAGAATGCCATTGATTTGGCGGACACCATTTGTAATCTATACGGTAGTGAACGGGTTATTTTAAGTTTTGGTTCTAATGAAAATGAATTAATGAACGACTTGTCTTCTCGCTTAAGTCGCTTTGATTTAATTAATGGAGCAACCGGTGGGAGCCAAACAAGCGCTAGTAATGGAAACTCGGGGACGAACAGCAATAACAATAATAGTAACAACAATAGTAGCGGTGGCGGTGGCAGTAGCAATTGCACTAGAAACAATAACGGCGGAGGCGGAAGAAACAATGGAAATAATAACCGTAACAATAGGAGCAATGGAAGCAATCAATCAGGTAATAATAACAATGAATCAACCAATCAAAATTCACTAAATTCAATATCATCGTTACTAAAAGACATTAATTCAAAAAGTTCTGATTTACAGAGTATTCTTTCCGGAAATTCAGGGCAAAGCAATGCCTTATTAAGCAGAGCCATTCGCCACCAAGCCCCTATTTATGTCAGCGTGATTAAGCGTCAAAACCGGGTATTAGTACGCACCCGTGATATTGAGGCGATGAATCAAGTTAACTCTCTATACCAGCAAATAGATACTGAGAGTTCCATGTTATTAATGGAGGTAAAAATACTTTCTATTGATTTATCAGATGGTTATGATTCTTTATTTGATTTCAAAATTAAATCTGATA
>DAOWHF010000019.1:0-4617 GCA_030641565.1 Methylomarinum sp. | reverse complement strand
CAATTCATCCTGTATTCCGCAATGCTCCATACATACATATCACTTTTTTGATATAAAAATATATTGGGATTGGTATAACCCGTAAGGTCGGTAAGTTTTTTAGTAAAGAAGGCTGCGAATGTATTATTTACAGGGCCGGAATTTACCCAAATTTGGAATGTTTAGCATAGTTCTCTTCTTCCTTACTATTCTCTCATTATGCCTTTTGCCTAAAGCGCGGAGCTAGTATTAGGATAGAAATGAACTCAAATATCTGATGAATCTGCCGAATTAGCTATAAACTGTAAGAAAATGAGAAAAATAGAGGTATAACTTTAATTTCCTACACGATATTGCTCTCATTTAATAGGTAATGACTGTAAGTCAAACAGGGGCGATTTCACTGATCTGTGCAACGGTTTTAGTGTAATTTTATTTCTGGTCAACTATGACAGTATCAGCTTATACTGCTATTTTTACATATCAATAAAAGAAAAATATGGCTAAAAACAATAGAATTATAGCTTACGTTTTCTTTATCTCGTTGGTTTTAACAATTGCGGCTTTTATGCTTGTTCAAGTTGAAACGGACAAACAAAATCAAACAGCACTTTCTGAACAAAGGGTTTTACAAGAAGCCAAAGCATATTTTGACAGTATAGTGATCACCAGAACCTGGAATGCAATACACAATGGCATTTATGTTAAACAAACGGATAAAATTAGGCCTAATCCATATTTAAAAGATAATAGCTTGCTTACTAAGGCGGGTGAAACGCTGGTCAAAATAAACCCAGCATGGATGACTCGGCAAATATCTGAGCTAACAGAAAAGAAGGATCTGTACTATTTTACAATCACCAGCCTAAATCCTCTTAATCCAAACAATAAACCTGATGTCTTTGAGCGAAAGGCCTTGGAGTTTTTTAAAATCAACCCAGATAAAAAACATTACTCTCAGTTTAATGATGATCATCTGAGGTTTGATTTTATGGGGGGCCTGGTGACAGAACAGTCTTGCCTAAATTGCCATCAACACCAAGGTTACAAATTGGGCGATATTCGTGGTGGCATTAGAGTCTCTTTACCGACGCCTTTATTTAATAAAGAACAGGAAATGCTAACCGCTAGAACAAATAAGGCGAAAATTAGCATCATTGCCGCCGCAATTTTTATTCTATTGTTATTGTTGGCATTTTTTAACATTATATATAGACAGCAGCAGAAGGTTGAGAAGCTGAACGTCTCGCTGGCTGAGAAAGTAAAAGATAGGACTAAGCAGCTGGAGAAAATGTATCAGCATGAAAAATACATTAAAGAGATTTTAAAAACGATTGCCGATGTCAATGAGCTGTTATTAAGTTCAATATCTATGCAGACAGTTTTCCAAAGCTGCACTAAGCGACTGCTCGCTAACGAACATTATCGTTTTATTTGGATCGGCTTGATTAAAAACGATCAACTAGAGGTCGCTTATAAATCTGAAGACAATCCTTCTGTAATTGATCAGGAAAGTTATAGTCTTTCTGACGACAAGACAAAAAATAATATTGCCATCACTGCTATAAGAAAAAATCAAACATTGATTAAAAAGTATCCCTCTAGTCATGACCACAAAGTGCGCCGAAAAGAAGACTACATTTTGCAATGGGTTATATCAATCCCTTTTACTACAAATAATATTGATCTGGCTCATGGCGTATTAAATATTTATTCTGACCGGGAGCAGGGTTTTGAATCGGAAGAAATTAACGTGCTTGAAAACTTTGTCCAAGACATTTCCCTCGTCTTGGAGTCTCAGAAACAAAAGGAAATTATGGCGCAAATGGAAATTGAAAAAATTTCCAATTATGAAGAAACCATTCTTGCCTTTGTTAATATCATTGAACAGCGTGACACTTATACTGCAGGGCACTCACTTAGAGTCGCTGAATATAGTAAGCAAATTGCACTTGCTTTAAATATTGATGAAACAGAAGTGAGAAAGCTGGAAAAAGCCGCAATTCTTCATGACATTGGTAAGGTAGCAACGCCAGATTCTGTATTGTTAAAACCAGGTAAATTGAATAATTTAGAGTATGATTTGATTAAACAACATGCTGCGGCCGGTTTTAATATGCTATCCAAGGTTGCCATGTATAAGGATTTGGCTGAAATTATTAAGTATCACCATGCCCACTACGATGGAAATGGATATCCAGTTACTTCGTCCCCTGATAGTATTCCTTTTTTATCGCATATTATGACTGTCGCCGACGCATTTGATGCTATGACTTCTAATAGAATTTATAAGCCCAGAAAGCTTATAGAGGACGCATTGTGTGAAATAAAGGCTTATTCTGGCACCCAGTTTCATCCGGTTGTGGTAGAGGCAGCTGTTAAGGTGCTTAAAGAGATTGACATCCCTATCACAACACAACTACCCAATACTGTTTTGGAACAGAAACGTTTTTCATATTTTTTCTGCGATGCATTAACAGAACTTTATAATGAAAACTATCTTCAACTTACTCTTGCAGATACACAAAGGAAACAGAATTGTTTGCATCTGATTCTGCTAAAAAACTTTTCCGGTTATAACCGGAAAAATGGCTGGAACAAGGGGAATGAGGTTTTGATTCAGCTTGCTAAGGTATTGATAAAGACTTTTCCTAACGCTTCAGTCTTTAGATATCATGGCGATGATTTTGTTATTTTATTTGACCAGCATGAACATGTTGATAAAACACTATTTGACACCATCGGCTCGTTAGATAAGAAAGGTATTTCCATCGTCACCAAATATATAGATTTAAAACCAATAATGTATGATATTGATTCATTTTGCGATTATATCGATTAAATTGAGGTAACTCGTAAGGCGGATTAGCGAAGGAAACTGTGAAAGTATTTTGTGTAGGCTGGGTTGAGGTACGAAACCCAGCCTACACAATCATCATCAGCCATTTACTATTAAATGAACATAGATACTTGCGAAATAGCCTAATGCTATTACTGGCGACCATTTTAAATGACTCAGAAAAGTATAACTGCCACGAGCCTGACCCATTAAGGCGACGCCGGCCGCTGAACCGACCGACAACAAGCTCCCACCTACACCCGCTGTTAGAGTTACCAGCAACCATTGGACTTCCGGCATTTCCGGATTCATTGTCAGCACGGCGAACATCACAGGAATGTTGTCGACAATCGCGGATATCATGCCCACCAAAACATTAGCCGTAGTCGGTCCTAGCTCACCGTATATAAATTCCGATGCCATGCTCAGATAACCTATAAACCCCAAACCACCAACCGATAGAATGACACCGTAAAAAAACAACAGAGTATCCCATTCAGAACTGGCTATATGATTGAATACATCAAAAGGGCTATCATGGTCTTCTCCTCCAGGGATATCATCAAAGTTTGAATTTTCACGACGATGGGTTTTACTCAAATAAAATCCAAATAATTTTAAATAAGCCAGTCCCATCATCATTCCTATCACCGGAGGGAGATGAAGAAAATTATGAAAACTAATAGCGGTGATAATGGTCAGTAGAAATAAGCAAACGATAACCAATCCACCTCGCTTGATGATTACCTGCTCCCCATTTGGAGTATCAGCGGGTTTATCAACATCAATGAACCAGTGCATAATAGCGGCTGGAATCACGAAATTGACAACAGCTGGAATAAATAATTTGAAAAACACGCCGAATTCAATGACCCCGCTTTGCCAGACCATCAGGGTGGTAATATCACCGAAAGGACTAAATGCTCCTCCTGCATTGGCCGCTACCACAATATTAATGCAGGCAAGTGAGACAAAACGGGGGTTATCTGAGCCTACCGACATGACCACCGCGCACATGATCAAAGCAGTCGTTAAATTATCGGCGATCGGCGAAATAATAAACGCCAGGATTCCAGTAACCCAGAACAACATGCGATAGCTTAATCCTTTGCCCACCAACAAATCACGTAGCGCATTGAACACGCCTCTTTCGAGCATTGCATTGATGTAAGTCATCGCCACTAAAAGAAAGAAAAACAGTTCTGAATATTCAAGAAAATTATGTCTCAGTGCAGTCTCGGCGGCATGGTCAATTTCATGTGATTGGTAGATAAGAGCAATCATCAGCCAAATGATGCCGGCAGCCAGCAAGACTGGCTTGGATTTTTTTAAATGTAGTTGATCTTCCAATATGACCACAATATAAGCAACTACGAATATAAATAATGCCATGAAGCCTACAGCATGTTGTGTCAGGTCCAAATGTTCGAGAGATATTTCCGAAGCATACGATGAAATGGGAAACAATACAGAAATGATAACCAGGATTACGCGTATTGAAACTGTCATGTGTTTTTTAAATAATGCGGAAAGGAAAATTACATTTAATTAGTATATCGAATTGATAGCATAAAGCGTGTAAAAGTCCAAGCCTAAATTGATGTTTTCCTAAAATTCAGGTCTTTCTGTATGATGATTTTAATTATAAGAAGAAATCACTATTTTGGGATTCGTCCTAATAGAGGAGAAAGCTTATGTGTTGGAGTGGAGAAGCATCTGCTGCTTTAGCAGTGACTGGGTTTGCCAGTACCGCTTATTTTTATTACAAAGGGGAGTCAAAGGTACTGTGCGCCGCGTTG
>DAOWHF010000332.1:0-6003 GCA_030641565.1 Methylomarinum sp. | reverse complement strand
GCTTGTATTGCCATGTTCGCAAGTTGAGTTCGGTCATTACCTACGTTAGTGACTTCATGGGCAACAATAAGATGGTTCTCAACATCCACGGCTGTTTGCACGTTATATCCTACGATGCCATTACCTGCACTTCGCATTGAGCGTGCATCTGGATCAGTCAGGGAGATTTGTTTGTCAGGTGTGGCTAATAACTGTTTTTCTATTTCATTGAGTCGATCAATTTCCTTCTTGAGTTTCTCAATTTTAGTTTCCAGTCTTTCTGTTTTTCCTTTAGCAACAGCTTCATCGAGGCGATCCGCGCTGACGATCTGACCTAGGTATTTCTCAATGCTTTCATCTATCAGCTCTAGTCTTCTCTTTAACTTAGCACGGGTATAATTTCGATCACGATTGTTATCAGCTTTAAACTTGCTGCCATCAATAGCCACAAAGGCTTCACTAAAAAGGTTGAGCTTACGGCAAATAAGAACAAATTCACGACAGATAGAACGAATGGCTTTGGTGTTGTTTTTGCGAAAATCAGCAATAGTTTTAAAATCAGGGGCTAGACGACCAAGAAGCCACATGAGTTCTACATTACGTCCAGCTTCTTTTTCTAATCGGCGAGATGATTGAACTCGATTTAAATACCCATAGATATAGAGCTTCAACATGGTTTCAGGATGATAGGCGGGTCTACCTGTGTCTGCTGGAATTGTTTTAAACCCCAGAGCAGAAAGATCTATCCCATCAATGAATACATCTATTACCCTGACGGGATTATCTTCTGAGACATAATCATCAAGTTGCTCTGGAAATAAAGTGGCTTGAGTACGAGCCTCACCTGTTATGAATCCGCTCATCTTTCTGTACTTTAGTTTGAAAGTATGATTATAACTCTTCTTGAGTTTTCACACACTCTGGGTCGATGACTGCCTTTCAATATAAGATTTGATTGCGATCAATTTTTAAATATGTCAGATCGAATCTAAGCTACTACAAAGATATAACCTTTCAATTTGCCCTAATATGGGCTTCTAGTTGAGTAGGTTCACCATTAACTTGGCAAGGGATAAAAATCCAAATCGTATATTCGGTTGTTGCTCATTTACTAAGGAATCCATCGTCCTTTTAGTAAATCTAGCAAAGTCAGACCCAGGAAGACATTATTTCTGAGCAATGCCTTCTTAGTCGGGGGTTCTTCAGATTCAATAACGGTCAATCGGTAAGGTCATCAGGCTAAGCCAGTTTTACAGTTAATATGATTTTCGATGGCTCAAGTACATTTAAAAATCATTAAGGTCACATCATCTTTAAATGATTCACTTTGACAAAACTGTTTTAGTTGTTTGATTATTATTTCAATTATGCTCTGTGGTGAGTGGATGGCGTGTTTATGCAAAATTTCACAGACAGGTTCTATACCAAAGAAATCGCCAGCCGGGTTTTCTGCTTCTGTCAGCCCATCGGTATAAAGCAAAATTAAGTCACCTTTATTCATTTTGATAGATTTTTCTTCAAAACATACATTTTTCCGAACACCTAAAATTAATCCATCAGCATCCAGTTCGCTACATTGCATCTCAGTTTGTTTGAGTAGTAACGGCGGCGGATGGCCAGCATTGGCAAATGCTAATTGTTTAGTGCAAGTGTTGTATTGTAAGTAAAATAAAGTAATAAAATAGTCGGCAGTGTCCAGGTCCTGATATAAAAAGTTATTTAAAACATCTAGGGTCTCGGCCGGTTTCCCTGGCCAGTTGGCTTGGGTTCGAATGGCACTGCGTGTTTCTACCATGAATAAAGCAGGACCTATTGAATGGCCTGAAACATCGGCCATAACAATATCCAGATTTTCTTTGTCCCTATAGAAATAATCAAAATAATCGCCGCCCACTTGCTCAGCAGGTAAACAAAAGCCGGTGATTTCAAAATCATCCGTTTTGATAGCTTTAGACGGAAATAGAGAGGACTGTATACGTCGGGCAATATCCATTTCACTTTGTGCATAGGCTAAGTTAACCTGAGCTTGACGTATGTCGTGTTCAGTCTGTTTTCTGACTGTGATGTCATGTATAAAACCACTGAATATAAAGGCATTACCCAGCTTTAATGGGGAGATACTTATTTCTACAGGAAATTCAGTGCCATCTCTACGAATGGCAGTTTGTTCAAGTAATTTATTTAAAATAGGCCCCTCACCACTAAGTAAATAGTGTTCCAATCCTTGTTTATGCTGTTTGCGGAAACGCGGTGGAATGATCAGTTGTTCTAGGCGTTGGCCTATGGCCTGTTTTTTTGACCAGCCAAACATTTTTTCTGCATGGTGATTCCAGTCATTAATAATGCCATAAGAATCCATAATAACAATGGCATTCAGCGCACTTTCGATAATTAAACGTATGCGTTTTTCACTGACAATTAAGGCATCCTGGAAATGTTTCTGTGCCGTAATATCACGATCTACACCACGCCATTTTATTAATTTGCCTTCATTATCTGTAATGGGTAATCCGGTTGATTCAGTGATAACCCGTTGACCATTTTTATGCCGGTAATGATTAGATAAAGCATAAAATGGTTTATGTATGGTTGAGTTTTTTTGTAAGTCTGATTTGTCTTCTGCGGTTAACAGTTCAGTATAATGCCTGCCGATTATATCTTCAGGGTTTATGCCAAGTATGGTCTTCACGGCTGTACTACTGTAAATATAATAGCCTTCCGGGTCTTGTTCCCAAAGCCATTCCCCCGTCATTTCTGCCATTTGCCGGAAACGTTGCTCACTTTCTATGAGTGCATTTTCTACTTGTTTACGTTGGGTTATATCTTCCTCGACGGCTAAAAAATTAGTAATTTCCCCCGCTTCGTTTTTAATGACGCTAATGCATTCATGAGCCCAATAAATATCGCCATTTTTCTTTTTGTTCTTAAGTTCACCTTGCCATTCATCGTTTTCTAGCAGACTTTGCCACATGTCCTTGTATTGTTCTTCTGTGGTATTTCCTGCTTGTAATATTTTCGGATTATGTCCTAATAATTCTTTAGCTGAGAAACCTGTGAGTTCTATGAATTTTGGATTAACGTATTCAATGGCTCCTTTGGCATTTGTAATTACAACTGCACTAGCACTTTGTTCAACTGCTGTTTGCATAAGCAACAGTTTGTTATTGGTATGTTCAGCGTTGTTGAGAATATGAGTGGGATGTTGATCTTTCATAAGTCAGAACAGATAAGGATAAGCGGCTTTAAAGTTATTCACTTTAGCAGCAGGATTGAACTCAGGTGGTGTCCAGGGTTGTTTTTCCTGGTGACTTAAATAAGCGGCTAGCCATAAAGCTTGATGACGAATGGGTTTTGTAAAAGCATATAATTTTCCATTCGGTAATTCAGCAACGTCACCTAAAGCATAAATGTTTTCGTCATTGGTTTGTAATGTCTGGTTTGTTTTAATACCACGACCGGTATTTAATCCAGCATTTACCGCTAAGTCTATTCGAGGTTTAAAGCCACAAGAAACAATAATGCCATCAAATTCACTTTGAGTGCTGTCAGTTTTAACTTGTATTTTGTGATCCTTTTTTTCAAAGCCTTTGATTACCTGATTTAAACGGATATCAATCCCTGATGATTGTATGACATTAAATAATGTAGCCGAATCTTGCTCGACTAACTGCCTTTCCATTAACCTATCCATTGCATGAAATAGACTCACCTGATCCCCGGCAAGCGCAAGGTCAGAGGCTACTTCGCAACCAATTAAGCCGCCTCCAATGATTGCCCAGTGTGGTTGTTTGTTTTTATTTAAAATAGTCTGTCTAAATTTGCGTATGATTTTTAAATCGTCCAAACTATTTAATAAAAAGAAGTTATCTGTATAAGGTAAAAAAGGTGGTGGGATGAACGCAGCTGATCCGGTGGCGAGAATTAACTTGTCGTATTGCAAACTTTCAATTTCATCAACACCTTTAATATTAACCTGTTGCTCACCACGGTTAATACTAGTGACTTCTACACCGCTGATGACACAAAGATTATTGTTTAGTAATTGATCGAATGACTTGATGACAATGGATTGTTCTATATCATCTTGACTAAACCCTTTGGAAAGCATAGGTCTGGAATAATAGCCTTGATTTTCTTTTGTCAGTAGCGTGATTTTTGCATCAGCAGACAGCTGTCGAAGATTTTCTGCAAATGTGATACTTGCAATGCCGGAACCTACAATGATTACTTTCATTTGATTTCCTAAATTTTATTCAACAGTACAAAGACTTTGCGCAGAGGGAAGCTGCAGGCACAGGTATTACACATTGTTATTCTTACTGAAAGCTTTTTAATCATACCTGATATATTTAAAGCGCGGGTCATCTGGTGTCCCTACTAAAGCGCCTTCTTCTTTACCGGGTTGCCACATCACGGTTTCTTCAATTTTATGGGCTAATTCAAAGTCCTTATTGGTAATACCTTTTGCCGCATGATTCATTAATTTAACAATTACAAAAGCGTAGGATACCGTTAAATCAGGATGATGAAAGGCAGCTTCTGAAAGATGACCCACAGTATTAACAACCATCAGCGTTGCTTTCCAGCCACTGGTTTTGTATTTGCGACGAATCCAGCCTTTTTCTAGATACCAGTGGGGTAATTCATCTTTTAAGCGTTGCTCAACTTCTTCATTGCTATAGGTGTCTTCATGGGTACGTTCTCTCCAGCTCATCATATTCCCCTTCAATGATTAATCCATTTATCTGCGACTCTAAATAAAATTAATAATTCAATTGCTATAGTTTTAACACAGAGGACAAAAAGATCAAAACCACGGGTTTTTGGGCTTATTCAGAGGAATGGGTTACCAAGCTGATAAATTCATCCGCGGGGACCGGTTTTGAGAACCAATAGCCTTGCCCATAATCACAGCCGGCTTTGAGCAGCAATTGATATTGCTCTTCAGTTTCTATGCCCTCTGCAATGACTTTTAATCCCAGTTTATGAGCCATAACAACAATGGCCTCAGAAAGTGCCATTTCATTAGAGTTAGGTGTTAAGTTACGGGTAAAGGATTGATCAATTTTGAGATAGTCGATGTCAAATCGATTGAGATAAGCCAGTGATGAATAACCTGTACCAAAGTCATCCAGAGAGACCTGTATGTTAGCATCACGAAATTGGTGTAATTTGTCAGTGATATGTTCTGAACTGCCCATTAAGAGTCCCTCAGTAATTTCAATGACTACCTGTTCTCCTGATAAGCCAAGGTCTTGTAGATAATCAAACCAGTCGGCTAATGTATTGGATGATTTAAATTGTATCGGTGACTTATTAATACTGACCTGAATGGTTTTTCCGTGAGTATCTATCCACTGCTTCATTTGTTGTGCGGCTTCTTTAAAAACCCAATCTCCAATACTAATAATGAGCCCAGACTCTTCGGCAATCGGAATAAAATCATTAGGACTTATCATGCCGCAAGTTGGATGATGCCAACGAATTAAAGCCTCTGCTTTATGTATTTCTTTGCTAGCTAGACCAACAATAGGTTGATAATAAAGTTGAAATTGCTTGTCTGTAATGGCACTACGTAAATCGGTCAGAATTTGTAAGTGCTTTTGTGCGGACTCTTGCATTTCTGGGGTGAAATAACTAAAGCAGTTTCGGCCTTGATCTTTAGCGCGATACATTGCTTGATCAGCATTTTTAAGAAGTTCTGTTAGTGTTGTACCATCATGGGGGTATAAAGTGATGCCTATACTGGCAGATATATAATTGGGATGCTTATTCAGTGAAAATGGTTGAGATAAGGATGAAAGAATAGCGCCTGTAATGCGCTCAATACTTGATAGCTCATGAAGTTCAGATAAAATAACAGTAAATTCATCGCCTCCCAGTCTGGCAACCGTATCCACTTCACGCACGCAAGATGTAATGCGATGTGCCACGTTGGTTAACAGGATGTCGCCCATATCATGGCCTAGTGTGTCATTGATTTCTTTAAAGTGATCAAGATCGATGAATAATAAGGCCATGGGC
>DAOWHF010000237.1:0-3715 GCA_030641565.1 Methylomarinum sp. | reverse complement strand
CAAAGACAACACCATGATCCTGAGTTTTTTGTTGCTGAAATAATTGTTCGACATAGTTGTCGTTAGCCGATAAAAACAACTGAAAAGGGCCGCCCTGTAAAATTTGGCGCGTCAGATTACCTGATGAACTGTAACTGATACGCACCGTTTTTCCGGTATCCTGATGGAACGCGTTGGCTATGTCCTGTAAAGCAAATTTAAGACTGGCCGCAGCGGCAATAACAGGCGAATCATCTGCTCTTAACAAAGAGCTGGCTAAAAGCATTAACAAAATAAAGCAAGGCTTCAGCAGATTTCTAGCAAGCGGTGTTTTCATTGTTCAGTCCTTTTAATAGGTTAGCTTTCCTTGTGATCCAAGCAAATGACATGCCTAGATTATAGCGTTGTAGCGGTGATTGTACTATGTGTATGGTTTCTAAAGTATCTGGGAATATTAATTAAAGTACTTTTAGAATGCTAAGGGGTGAGGATTAATGTTAGTTAAACTTTGTTGTTATGGTCGTATTTATTACCAAAAGTGCAAACTAGCGTGTATTCACCCGAATCTATCATTCCTTCCATGATACTAAACAAGTATCTGGCTCTTTTGGTAATTTAACGATACTGAGCATTTTGACTTTTTTCGACTTTAATTAAGATTCTCATGTTTTTATTTACTGTTGAATAGGCATGAGACAAGGTTCTGTTTGTAGATAGTTGACTATGTTCGTCAATACCTCCAATTTCTACCCACTGACCTAGATTAACTCGAATTGTAGAGTGGCCACTTTGAGAGTTTATTAATCCGTTATTATTCATTTTATCTGACCAGGGTGTTACTTCAATAGTGACCTGGTTGCCTGATAAGCGGGGAGTCACTAAAAAACCAGTTGATGCTTCAATAAGCTGAGTATTGCTAGAAATAACAGGATAGCTATATCCTGACTGGTAGATACTGATATTTTCAACAGGGTATATTTTTCCTGTTTTGATATAAGCAGGTTTTCCATCAAGGGTTTGTATTTTTTGTCGGCTCTCTGAGTTGTTGAGACCTTCGGTACTGGCAAAACGGCCTCTAGCTTTAACTGAAATATTTGATGGTTTATTAGCTGGAAAATTGAGTTTGATTTTCGCTGAGGAATTTAGAGCTTGTGCTGTTTTGGTTTTACTTTGTATAACGGTAATGGATAGATTGCTTAAACGCGTATCAAGCTGTTCAATTAAATTTATTAGCTCTTTCTGTCTTGAGGGAGTTGCTTTAATTATAAGGCTGGAATGGCTGGCAATGATTCGTTCTGAGCTTTCAAGCAGTGGGCTAATTAAAGACTGTAGTTCTGATGCAGGGCGGTTATTGACAGGTACAACTTGCATCACTGATTCATTGGCAATGCAGAAAGTACTAAAAAAAAGGGAAAGTAATATAAATATTATTTTAAGCATTTCTTTACTCCAGAATATAGGCTTAGTATTTTATACTAAGCCCAATAAATACCAACTCTAATCGGTTATTAAAAAAAACCAGGAAAGAAAAAAATTAATCGTAGCTCGTATGGAGTATCGCTGAATACGGGAATAAAATCCTGTATTCCGCGTAGCCAGATAATGTAACTCAACAATTAATATTTTGTTGAATTATAAATTTTATGATGAGTAAACTGATAATCGAGGATTGTGAAAAATACTGCCGAGTTAAGGAGGTGTCCTCGGCAGTACCAATCAATAGCAGATACTTTTAGATCATTAAAATAATTAATCCAGCTCAATCATTTCAACTGTACCATCATCTAACACTTCGGCCATATGGCCTTTGGGTTCTTCAATAAATTGAACAGCGATAAGTACAATTAAAGCACCTGAAGCAATAGTGATGAAAAATATAGATGGTGAAACAAATGACAGCACCGTCAAAAATAATACCGCACCAACGTTTCCATAAGCGCCAACCATACCGGCAATTTGCCCAGTCATCCGACGTTTGATTAAAGGAACCATGGCAAATACAGCACCTTCACCTGCTTGTACAAAGAATGAGCAGACCATGGTTAATACAACAACCAAGGCAACAGGCCATTCTGATGTTATTTGCGACAACACAAAATAGCCAGTAGATAAACCTAAAACAAAGATAGTTAAGGATAATTTACGACCAAATTTATCACTGATCCAGCCGCCACCAGGGCGCGCAACCAGGTTCATAAATGCAAACCCCGAGGCTAAAAGACCTGCTTGCACCATACTGACATTTTGTGACTCATTAAAGGTCTCATAAAAGAACATAGGGAGCATAGAAACTACTGCCAACTCAGAACCAAAGGTAATAAAATAAGCTAAATTAAGAATGGCGACCTGCTTAAATTTATATTGATGTATCGGATCTATCGGTTGCATTAAATGTTCTTCATTAACATGCACAATTTTATACACGTTATAGAAAAACAAAACCCAAATAGCAATATAGATACAAATCGCCATAAAATTTGATAATAGACTGACTCCAGCAGGCGATAGCTTCCAGGTTAACAGGCTAAGCGTTGCATACAGTGGGATGGTCATTAATATATAGAAAAACAAATCCCAGATGCTGGTCACTTCCATTGCACCCGCTTTTTTAGGTTTAAAATAAGTAGAGCCTTTAGGTGTATCGGTGACACTAAAAAAATAAATAACCGAATAAACCAGTGCAATAACACCTGTGCTTGCAACCGCATAACGCCAGCCTTCAGGTCCACCAAATATCAGTGCAAGGGTTGGTAATGTCATTGCAGCAGCTGCTGAACCAAAGTTCCCCCAGCCTCCGTAAATACCTTCTGCAATACCCACTTGTTTAGCAGGGAACCATTCACCCACCATGCGGATACCAATAACAAAACCAGCACCCACAAAACCTAATAGAAACCTAGCCAGTGCCAATTGTTCAAAGCTAGAGGCAAAAGCAAACATAAAACAGGGAAGGCTACCTAATGCGAGTAGTGTCGAAAAGGTGCGTTTAGGGCCGAACTTATCAACCAGAATACCTATAATGATGCGAGATGGAATAGTTAGAGCAACGTTTAATATGAGTATGGTTTTAATCTCTGATTTGCTCATACCCAGGGTATCAGCAATCACAAGCATTAATGGCGCGTGACTAAACCAGACCACAAAGCTGATAAAGAAAGCGAGCCAGGTCATGTGGAGAATTTTTATTCTCCCTGAAAAAGACAGTAAATTTAAGTTTTGTGTAGACATATGCATTCCTCAATGATTTTGATTAATACTCTGCAAGCACTATGCCAACAACTGGTTATATTGTGATCACTGGGTACTGCTTTCTCATGGAAATTTAGAATATATATTTATCAATAAGTTATAAACGTACGAAAAGCGCATCTCCAAAGGGATGCATACATGGATGTAGGTAAGTAGAGCAATGCATAAAGCCATGGATGGCTTGTAGTAGAACAACGCAGGAGCAGTTGTCGAGGAGCTATTGCCGAGAGGCTTGGATGAGGGGAAATAAAATCATCCCTAGCCTTTGTTTTTGTTGGGAATTAATTTGGTTTTTGATATATAAAATAACAAGATTTTTTTATGAGAAAACCTTGGGATCACTGGGATTTGGAGTCAATAGTGATGTAACAGAGGAAATGGGTGCACTATATAGGTGCAAGGCTTTAGATGTTCATCAAATACTTTGCGCGCTATATTTGTATGTTATAGAAAAACACCTGCAATTATTAGTGCATAAGATCAGCTT
>DAOWHF010000097.1:0-16457 GCA_030641565.1 Methylomarinum sp. | reverse complement strand
AGACTGGCTAGGCTTTAAGCTACCAAAATCAGTGCAAATTCACGGATTCTTATCCCAAGGTTTTATCCACACCTCAGATAACAATCTATTCGGTCATAGTGACGACAGTATTTCAACCGATTTTCGCGAACTAGGCCTTAATGGTTCATGGCGAGTCATGCCTGAATTACAGTTAGCCTTACAGGTTGTCTGGAGAGATGCTGGGCAAACTGACGAAGATGACTTACGGATTGATTATGGCCTTGCAAATTATAGTTTTTATTCTTCCGAGAATACTTTATTAGGCATTAAGGGAGGAAGAGTTCCTACTCCAGCCGGTCTATATAATGATACTCGAGATGTTGCCTCGACTCGCCCCAACATTTTACTACCCCAGTCAATTTATTTTGATCGTAATAGAAATCTAGGTTTATCTGCAGATGGCGGTTACTTTTACGCCGAACACAGAACTAACTATGGAGACTTCCTCTTCAACATCGGGGTAATTATCCCTCGAACCGATGATCCAAGCTTTAAGCGTAGCTTTATCGGTGATCGTGCGGGGGTTATGGAAGGTGACATATCCTGGGTCACCCATTTGAACTATGAATTTCAAAATGGCCTCGTACGATTAGCCATTACCTATGCTGACTTTAATGCTGACTACCAACCTCACACCACCATTAACAACTTCTTACCAGGCTCTTTAAAATTTAAACCGTTGATTTTTTCAGCTCAATATAATGCAGAAAATTGGTCCTTAACGGCAGAATATGCACAAAGAAAAATCCACCTAACAGACTTTGGTTTATTCCCTAACACTAAAACAACTGGAGAAAGCTTTTATATACAAGGTGCTTATAAATTCACAAATTACCTAGAAGGGTTAGTTCGTTATGATCAACTTAGCATTGACAAAAACGACAAGAACGGTAATAAATTTGCGTTGCAAACCTCTACAGGTGCACCTAATTACTCCCGATTTGCAAAAGACTGGACATTTGGCTTACGTTTAAGCGTAATCCCCTCTTTACTAATCAGCGCAGAATACCATCGAATTAATGGAACTGCATGGATATCTGATTTAGAAAACAAAGAGTTAACTCAACACTGGGATTTGTATACAATGATGGTTTCATATGATTTTTAAACGCTTCACTTGCAACTCAAGAGCACGCCAGATACAATTCTCACAACCCTATGTGCTATCGCACATAGAGCATAAAAATCATCTACGCCCATCAATGACCAGCAGCCGTCCATGGCGAATAGTACTGATTCTTTTTTAAAAATGAATCCTTAAGATTTATTCACATAATTTTTTAAACGTACCCCACCCTTCCTCAACATCAATTTTCATCATATTCACATCAGCTTCTCTTTTGCCATCTATTAAAACCACCTTTTTTTTGACAATATCTGCACGCATAATCCGTTGATATACATCCACATGCTTATCAAGAAATGTAAACAAACAAACATCACAGTTATTTTCTATTCCAATTTGAAATGCATTTTTCATTAAATCCAGAACGAATCTTCGATTACCTCGAAATTCTGCTGTAGTTGCAACACGCCAAGAAGATCCTAAAACACCTACATTAGAATTTCTAATTTCATCAGTTTCATCTTTAAACCAGTTATCTGTATGCACCCCATTTGGCCCATCTAAAGTAAAAGAAATTGAGCCAATTATTTTACAATTTTGTTCTGCAATCAATATTGTTGTTTCAGGAATCATATCCAAATTAGGACAAGTTATAAATCTCCCATCTTCTTTTGGTTCTATTTCACCTGCATTTACTAAAGAATCGTGTGTTAACCGATAAACCTCATCCAACCTAGAATAATCTTCTAAAACAGAAATAGTGTAGTCTCTATTGTTCAACGTCCATTTTCCTTATAATTTTTTTTATATTCTAACAACTGCAGATTAGCTTTCAGTTTGATGAAACTCCGGATAAGGCATAGGCTTACCAATACCATACCCCTGCGCATAATCAACACCTATATCTGATAATACCTCAAGAATTTCATCATTCTCTACAAATTCAGCAATACTTTCAATATTCATACCCTGCCCTACTTCATTAATTGCTTTAACAAACAAACGATCTTCATGAGTATTGGGTAGGTTTTTAATAAACTCCCCATCTATTTTTAAATACTGTACAGGTAACTTTTTCAAGTAATTCATTGATGAAAACCCTACGCCAAAATCATCTAACGCAAACTTGCCACCTATTGCAGTGAATTGTGAAATAAAACTATTAGCCGATTTTAGATTAGAGACCGCCTTTGTTTCAGTCACTTCAAAAATAAATTGTTCAGCTTTAACCCCATAATTCTCTAGCAATGAAGTGCACATTTGAAATGCCTCAGGATTAGAAAGCAATTCACCTGACATATTAATCGACAAGACAATATTTAAACCTTTATCCATAAACTGTTTTTGACGCTGAAAAGCCATTTCCAGCACCATTTTATCGATATATTTAATTAGTCCCGTTTGCTCAGCCACACAAATAAACGGGCCTGGCGGTATGATATCGCCATTTTCACCAATCATTCGCAACAGACATTCATAGTGCGAGATACTTTTATCTGCTATACGCATAATCGGTTGAAAATACAATACAAAACGCTCCTCCGCTAAAGCCTTTTCAATCTTTGACTTCCAGTTCACACGGTACTTCACTTCATCTCTGTCCAGGTCACTAGGTGATGCCAGACACCACATCCCCCTACCCAATTCCTTGGCCTTATACATGGCAATATCTACACTTGCCATTAAATCCAGCCCTGTATAGCCTTCTACGGGGAACATAAGCAAGCCTGCACTTATACTCACTTTGTGTAACACTTCACCCAGAACAACTTCCACATCCATTACCTGACTAAATACTTTATTAATCAGTGATTCAGCACCTTCCTGCGTAATCTGTGGTGATAACACTACAAATTCATCCCCCCCAAATCGAGCGATGATATCGGTCTTACGCACTGCCAGCTTTAATTGTTCAGCAATTTTTGATAATAACTGATCACCTACCTTGTGTCCGCTACTATCATTGATATATTTGAACTGGTCGACATCAAAAAAAATTAATGCGCAATTATGCTTAAACCTTTCCGCCTCAATAAGAACACGATGCAACTCATTGTCAAAACGACGCCGATTAAACAACCCCGTTAAAGGGTCGTGATCAGCGAGCCAAGCCAACTGAGTTTCAACCGCACGCCTTTCTGTTAAATCTAACCCTACAACTAAAATCTCAGGCTCTGCATCAACATTATGAATCACCGTGAAAAACCATGAGATATAAAGTTTATCACCCTTCAATGATGACAAAGCACTATCGTGTTTATAGGTGGCATATTTTTTATCAAGTAAATCTGGAATAACGCCGTTAAGTAAATCATCACTTTCATTATCGCAAATCAAGTCTGTAAAAAGATATTTACTGACCAATACTTCTTCATCATAGCCAGTCAGTTTTTTACCATACTGATTAATTGAAAGTATTTTCCCTAATTGATCTAGCCTCATAATAAGAACCTGGGCAGTATCCAGTATATTAGAAACAAAGTTACGTTCGTTTTGTAACTCATTACTACGCTCAAGCAATGTTAAATTTCTCTGCTCAACGTCACTGTCAAGCTTAGTGAGTGTCGCAATCAAATGATGTGCAGCTGAATCTAATACATCAATTTCATCAGCCAGTAACCTTCTCTCCTTTAATTCAGGAAGTGATTGCTCCACTTCGCTGTATTTTTTTTCCGCTAAGAGAGGTAGCAAGTTAATAATTTTCTTTAATTTAGCCGTTGGCCTTATAAACAATAAGAAAAGTATAATCCCTGATAACAAAATACTCGACAATCCACTAACGACATACAAATCTACAGCGTTTTGTTTTTCTAATAACTCTTGAGTGATATTGTCAATAACAACCAATTTAGCCAGAGATGCATCATCCCCAAAAGGAATGATAAAAATATCATAAGTCTTATCATCAAAAACATAAGAAATGCTTTTGTCCGGGATAGCTTTGGGATAACTACGTTGCAATGCTTCCAGCAAAGTGTAATTTTTAGAAAAGTTAGTTAATGCGGGGATTTTTAATGACCACAATGGCAAGCTTGATTGCTGTTGCTCATAAGGTGTATTGCTTGCCTTAATCAAAATACCAATATCTGCCTTGGTAATTTCTTTCATCTGCAAAACAATTTCATTAATACTTGATGCGAAAACAAAAATACCCGCAAACTCGCCATTATGTAAAAAAGGTATAGCATGATATTGAAAGCAATTAGTATCACAAACTATTTTATTATGTGGCGTCTCATCATCAATAACATCTTTAAGCCATGTGGAAAGTAACGCTTGCCGATGAATTATCCCACCCCACTCACCTTTTAACTGCCCTACTGCATCAAAAAGAAAAATCGATTGAATATCTGATTCCAGCTCAATCTTGAACCAGTTATTATTAATAAGACGAGTAATTTCTGTTAAAGCCTTTTCTCTGGGAATATCCGCATTGATAAATGATGGGATCAACCAGCCTAATTCAGTTTCTTTTTGTTTTAATTGGGTAATAACGCTGGAAAAAGCCTGCTCATATTGTTGATGTCTACTATCAATTTTCTGCGCATGATTCTTGTTATAAATATATTGACCCAACACAAATATACAGCCTGAAGCCAATACTGTTGATATTGTCACTGCAAACAGTGCCTTCCATATCAAACCAAACGAAATATTTTTTTTTATAAACTTCGACAAAGAATCACTCCATGAAATGATATAACAAACATACCCATAAATACTGCGCCAACAAAACTTAGCAGCTTTATAAACAATTACAAGCAACAAAAAAATATCGCGACTATTTAAGGAGCCTCTGATCAAGTCATGAACTCGTACCTTATGCTCAGAATATCCAGCTTCTGCGTTAAAAATCTTCGCAATAGCCTGCTATTACGTGCGATTTTTGCCTTGAATCTAAATATACTGAACATAATTTACTTCGCCCAGACTTAATCAGAGGTTCCTTAAATCATACTTAATAGATGGACCGAATATATGGAATAGGCTACATAACAAGTCTAATTAATCAAAAAAGATTAATTTTCTTTCGGTTTAAACACTCGCATTATTACCACAGCGATAATAGCCACAATGATTAAAACCATAACAATCATAAATGTAAAACCACTCGACTCAGGTTCGACTCCAACAGAAAAAGGCAGATGAGAATCCAACTTTTCCCCTTGATGTACGATAGTTACATGTGCCAAATAATCACCTGCACCATATTGACTAAAATCAACTTTGGCATCCATGCTACCTTTTTTAATTTTCTCAGGTTTTTGATAAAAAACACGTGTTGCTTCAGGCTCTTTTGTTATTTCAAATTCAACTGTGGTATTGCGTAACTTCTTGCCTTCATAATCGAATACCAAATGAGTCAACTCAACATCAGGTATATAATGACAATACCCTGTACCCCCTGTAGATTTTGGTGTATATGCTGAAAAATGAATCACCTCGCTACCGACTGAAAACCGGCAGGTATCCACTTCATTTTTTGCACCTCTATGCGCACTCGCAGTCGATGACAACATAAAACCCAAAAACAACACAGATACCAGCATATAAAACTTGTCCACAGTATATCTATGTAATCTAGAAGATGAGTTTATAACCCTCAACACTTTCATTTCTTTCATTTTTCTTCCTCTCTTAAATACAGACTATCTAATAACACAACATAAAACACTGACAGCAAACTACGCTACGTCTAAACCAAAGCTCAACTCAATGACAGCGCACCAGCACCTAGAGGCCAGTCACCTGATTACAGCGCTTATAAAAATCAGTTACGCACAGTAACTGTGTGCATTGCTGTTGATAACTAATGTACAACTCACCTTGAGAGCAGTTATATCAATACCTCAGCATAGATTGTATAAAAATCATACAGAAGCCTATCTTCAGCAGTATTATTAGTCAATAAAAACACTTATAGTATACAAATATCTCTTCACAACACATCCTACCAAATAAAAACCAAATACCATGAAAAATAATAGACTAAAAATCCAACTACTTTTAACTGGCATAATCACCATCACCTCTGGCATGGCACAATCTAAAGGTATTTTACCTGCCCCCAATGGAATCAAGCAGCCTATCGGTTTAAACAACTGGCGAGTCATTGGCACCTCATACCGTACCGATAACAATACACAACGAGTTATTTTAGGCAATAGCATTGCAATTAAGGCTGCGAAAACAGGACTGACGAAACCTTGGCCTGAAGGGACTATTTTGGCAAAGCTGGTTTGGAAAAACACAGAACATCCACAATGGAATGCCGCTATAGTGCCTAATGAGTTTGTTCACTCTGAAATAATGATTAAAGATAGTACCAAATATAAATCTACTGCTGGCTGGGGATTTGCTCGATGGAAGGGGTTAGATCAACAACCTTATGGAAATGAGCAATCATTTGAGCAAGAATGCTTTTCTTGTCATGCCCATGCAAAAAACAGCGATCATGTTTTTACAATCCCTGCAAAAACACCTTAAGTCCCAATTAACAAAGCCTTAAAGGCCTTTTTTTTATAATAAAAGACAAACACCTCATAAGCGAACCAAACTTTTCTATTTTATATTATTATGTTTTACACTATCTCGGTGTATACTTCTTAATCTACTTTAAGAACCTACTAATAACAAACAATAAGGGTTTCTAGCAATGGCCGAAAAAACTGTAAGTAAACACTTGATTAACCTGGAAAAATATTTTTCTGCATCAAACCCAATACTACAAAAAGCCAGCGCAACATTTCATGAGCTTGATCAACTAGAGTACGACCTTGGACTAATTGATGAAAGTGAATCAACTGCCAGAAAAAGCTCCTGGTGGCCTATAGTCAGTTTAATTGGTGGATTTTCATCAGCAAAATCTGAATTTATCAATCGATATTTAAATGCCAACCTGCATTCATCAAACCATAAATTTACCATACACCAATATACACCCCAAGCAACCAATGCAACCTTACCCGGTACTGCGTTAGATGCTGACCACAGACTTCCTTTCTATCAAATCAGCAATAAACTTGAGCAAATAGAAAAAGGAGAAGGCAGTAAAGTCAATGCTTATCTAGAATTAAAAACAGTGAACAGTGACCGGCTTAAAGGCAAATTGTTCATAAATACCCCCGTTCTTAATGCGACCCAAACATCTACGATTAAACCCGTGCTAACGCAACATATTTTAAGGATGTCTGACTTGGTTTTAGTCTTTACAGACTTATTTGATGCAACACCTGAATTAATTAAAGAATCAGTTGATGAAATAGTAGAACAACAAGACTCAAACAAATTCATCTATGTCATAGATCATTCAGAAATCAACCTTGATGAAAATAAAATCAATGAGATCATTTCATCATGGCAAAGACGATTAGCTGAAATAGGCATACATACTGGTCAATTTATCGTGCTATCAGAATCGAACCAGCCTTCTGACAATAATTCAATCGCCGAAATTGATCAACGTTTGGAAAATATTGAAAATGATCGCTCCTATCGCGTTTTACACTCATTAGAAAAAAGTATTCGTGATATTAATGACTGCTATATACCCGAAGTGGAAAAGCATTTAACGATATGGAAAGACCGTATCAATATGTCCACCCTAATCATTTTAGGGTTTATCATTACATTATTGCTTTTTGCTGAAATCACAATGGGCGTTGTCCAATTACTTTTTGACCCAATTATTGGCCCAGCTTTTCTGTTAATTTTAATAGGATTTTTAGTTCCGACTCACTTAATGATGGCCAAAGTACATGCCAAATTTATTATTAACAACCTAAAAGACCGACAAAAAGAACTTAATTTAACTGAAAACCTATCAGGCTTATTTGAACAAAGCCTTACTTTCTGGCGCATAATTCTGCCGATTAATGACCCCGTTGGTAAAAATAAAAAAACACAAAAACGAATTAGCGCACTTATAGAAAAATCCAAGGATATGGTTCAAGCTTTAAACGATCAATTCAGCCACTATAACCAGGATGTGCCCTATAGCAACCAACAAGACCCAACATACCCAACTGAAAACCAATAATCATACCGGATTCGCAATTATGAATATATTTAAATTATATTTGCCACTCTGCTGGTTAAAAGCCAACCCTGTTGACTTACCAAGTTCAGTTAAGTTTCTTAAACAAAATCTTTGGTTCTATTTTATTGTTGAGCTATTTATACAGGCCAACATGATTGACCCTACCGAAGCGTTTATTGAAGTTATTATAGAAACCTCTTTAACACTTTGCTTTGTTGGCTTAATCTTATTTCTTAATAAAAACACACATCTTTACATACGAATAATCACTGCCGTACTGTTTTGTGAAAATGTTATCGCTTTATTTGGTGTTCCCGTCGTTATATGGCTTACCATAAGTGAGAATTTACTCAGCTACTACCTTATGGGGTTACTGGTTCTATGGGATTTTGTTCTTATCACCTTCATAATCAAAAAAGTACTCTCGATTAACACAGCCGCCAGCCTAACCATCTCTTTTTTCTACTTTATGATGACCTATGCCGGTGCATACGGGGTAACCTTACTACTATTTTAAAAGCCATAAATGATGCAATATAGCCACAACATTTACGATGTGTAGCAGCTCTTTATCACCAAATGACTGCTTGAGCACATGAACAAGACTCTGCATTATTAGCCTTTGTTTCTCGTACCACGGGCTCATACCACTATCAACAACTGCTATCATCGACATTACCCGCTCCCCCAAAGCCCACATTAACAACCGACGTTAAAATAGAGCGTTTACGCGTAATTTTAGGTTTCAACTTAACCTTATCCACCGCATGATCAATTTCCTCAGATGAATACAGCTGAATTATTATCATGATTATTTTAAAACAAAGGAAATTAACGTGTATTGTGTCAAAACAGCTCTAACCATTGAAGACACAATTAAAAAGTCTCGCTTTATAGGCATTATTATCCCCTGCCAATCAGAGAATGAAGCCTTGCAACATCTCAATCAACTTCATCAAGAATACCCAAGCGCATCACATATTGTTTTTGCCTACAGAATCCTAACGGCTAAAGGTATCGTTATGAAATTTCATGATGCAGGGGAACCTAGTGGCACAGCCGGAAAACCCGTATTCCAACACCTAGAAGGCAAAGACCTTATTAATATTCTTTGCGTTGTAGTACGTTATTTTGGTGGCGTAAAACTGGGTGCAGGTGGCTTAACGCGTGCTTATAGCAACACGGCAAAAAAAGCCATTGAAAACAGTACAATTACTGAATACATTGAATATGCAGAAGTAAGACAAGAAATTGACTATAAACAACTGCAAAATATTGAATATCAGTTAGAAAAACTGAATGGAGTCATCATTAAGCAAGACTTCTCAGATAAAATCAGTTTACTTATTAGAATCCCTGAAAATAACCTGTCTGATTTGAAGCTAATTTTTGAAAAAATTAATCGTGGATTTTAGCAAGGAACTTACACAGAAGGCAGCACTGCAATACATGCGTTTATAGTTTATTTAATCAGAAGCATTACACAGAGAAGGTACAGAGATTACTAAGTTTCTTTTCTCAGTGTCCTCTGTGCCCCCAAAATTTTCTGTGTTAAAAATTAAGATAGACTTCGCGCGGTCAAGCAAGCTATCAACCTTCAGTTCACAGAAATAGCCCTAAAACAAACGAACCAACTCAAGCGCCAGCATTACAGCATCTTCTCTACGGCCGTTTTCAACTGGGTAATAACCTTTACGCACGCCGATTTCGTTAAAGCCTCTTTTCTTATAAAGCGCGACAGCGACTGTATTAGATGGCCTAACTTCCAAGAAAATAGTTTCTGCTTTTTTTCTTGCAAGCTCAATCATATTTTCTAAAAGCTTGCTACCTACCCCTTGCCCTTGAACCGCTGGATCGACGCAAATATTCATAATATGTGCCTCACCAATATTAATTGAAACAATGCTATATCCAACAATGACATCAAGCTCTTCACAAACCCAACAACTATAATTCATGGACTTTAAGCAATCCTTAAAGATTCCTTCGCTCCATGGAAAATTATAATTTTTACTTTCAATGTCTAACACTGCAGGCAAATCATCAAGTCTCATTTTCCTTAAACGCATTAAATCCTTCCTAGATACGGAATCAGGGAAAACTTTAGCATAAAACTCTTTATCTGCATCATAGATGACTATATCTTTAACTTTATCAACAAACTTCCATATACTCATTATTATTATTTTAATTCCTGATTTGTTTCATTGCTAACTGTAAATCCTGCCAGGCTTTGCGTTTTTCATGCATAGACCTTAATAAATAAGCGGGATGATAAACAACCACCACAGGAATACCATTCAACTGGTGAACCTTACCCCTAAGTCCAGATAATGGCTCTTTACTCCCGAGTAATGTTTGTGCAGCCATACGCCCCACAGCAAGAATGAGTTTAGGTTTGACCAAGGCAATCTGACGCTGTAAAAAATCATTACAACTATTTACTTCTTCTGTCTTTGCCTCTCTGTTATCGACCGGGTTACATTTTATAACATTAGTGATATAGACCGACTCTCTTTGCAAGCCAATAGCCCGAATCATTTCCGTTAATAACACCCCTGAGGCACCAACAAACGGCTTACCTTCAACATCTTCCCTTTCTCCAGGCTCGTCACCCACCAACATCCAATCAGCGTTAACGTTACCAGCCCCAAAAACTGTTTGTGTCCGCGTCTTGCAAAGCTCACACTTTTGACATTCAGCGACTTCTTGTTGTAAAGCAGACCAATTATCAGTGACTAGCTCGACATTATTTTCAGCCGGCTCACTGGCATTAAACTTGGCATCATTAACAGGAAGAGATGCTTCAACAGACATACAATCTCTGGAAACCCAGACATCAATTCCCATCGCCTGTAAATATTGTAATCGAGTTGCGTTATCCATTAAAAATACACGTCTTCTTATTAATACTCGTGTAAGAACATCCGCCCTCGAAACGATTAACAATAGGTAGATTCACTAAAACTATAGCGCTAAAGCACACTCTTTAAATCACTCCAAGGACAGATAACCCCACAATTAAACATCCCCTTTTTGTGGATGTTTGCGCTGTTCAGGTGTCTGCAATTTGCTTACAGCATTAATATAAGCCTTAGCTGATGCAATCACGATGTCTGTATCAGCCCCTTGCCCATTAACAATCCGACCAGCTTTTTCCAATCGAACGGTTACTTCACCTTGAGCATCAGTGCCATTACTAATGCTATTAACCGAATACAATTCTAACGTCGCATTTGACTTAACCAGACTTTCAATTGCCTTCAAACTGGCATCAACAGCACCACTTCCTTCTGAAATCCCAGTCAGCTCCTGATCATGAACTCGTAATGTTACGGTAGCACTCGGAACCTCACCTGTTTCGGAACACACTTTTAAAGCAATTAATTTAATATGCTCTTCATCAGACTCAAAACTGACTTCAGAAATTAATGCTTGCAAGTCTTCATCAAAAATTTCATGTTTTTTATCTGCTAATTGTTTAAAGCGATAAAAAGCATCATTTAATTCTTCTTCACCTTTAAAATTATGACCCAACTCTGTCATACGACTTTTAAATGCATTGCGTCCAGAATGCTTTCCCAACACCATTCTATTGGCAGACCAACCAACATCTTCAGCTTTCATGATTTCATAAGTTTCCGGATTTTTTAATACACCATCCTGATGTATGCCTGATTCATGAGCAAAAGCATTAGCCCCCACAATCGCTTTATTAGGCTGTACCGGAAAACCAGTAATTGATGAGACCAATTTAGAACAGGTTAGAATCTCTCTGGTATCCAAGCCTGTTAAACATGGGAAAAAATCTTGTCTAGTTCGTATCGCCATCACCACTTCTTCTAATGAAGCATTACCAGCGCGTTCACCCAAGCCATTAATGGTACATTCAACTTGTCTCGCACCATTCATCACCGCAGATAAAGAGTTGGCAACAGCCAAACCTAAATCATTATGGCAATGCACTGAGAAAATTGCTTTATCCGAATTCGGAATGCGCTCAATCAAATTAGCGATTGTTGCACCAAATTGTTGTGGCACACTATATCCTACAGTATCGGGAATATTTAGAGTAGTCGCTCCAGCATCAATAACTGCTTCTAAAATACGACACAAAAAATCTTCGTCAGAACGTCCAGCATCTTCCGGTGAAAACTCGACATTATCGGTGTATTGACGAGCCCGCTTAACGGCTCTTACAGCATATTCAATAACCTGCTCAGGCTCCATCTTCAATTTCATTTGCATATGAATTGGAGAGGTCGCAATAAAGGTATGAATTCGTGAACTATTAGCACCTTTAAGTGCTTCTCCAGCTCTATCTATATCTTTATCAAGCGCACGGGAAAGCCCACAAACAGTACTGTCTTTAACCGCATTTGCAACGGCCTGAACCGCTTCAAAATCACCATTACTCGCCGCAGGAAAGCCGGCTTCGATGATATCCACTTTCATTCGTTCGAGTGCCTTAGCAATCCTGACTTTTTCATCGCGTGTCATCGATGCGCCAGGGCTTTGCTCGCCGTCACGTAGAGTGGTATCAAATATAATTAATTTGTCTTTCATGAGAACTCCGTTCATGAAACATGATCAACATAAATGTTGATAGTAAAAAAAGAAGGGGATATTTTAGATTTAGAAATTATATGCCACTAGGGCAGACGTCCTAAGAACTGACTAAGGAGGGAGAATAAATCGACATACACAAAAGATCCACCAGAGACTGGTTTATACATTACCTGTTGTGCTTTGTTAAATCGAGTATTCATAACTTTTTACTATACTGTAATCTTATAACTGACTCAAGTAGTGTTTAAGAATTACCTTAAACATTCCTAGTCATTGGTATAGCGAACTAAAGCCCACTACACCAAATTTAAATACTCTAAACCTTTCGGTCTCTTCGTCTTTTTTTAAGTATTAATAAGGTAATAACCGGTCCTGATATCGCATACCCTACAGCCAATAAAAATAACATACTTTCAGCCTGAGCCATAACAAAACCAATGCCTAGCATGACAATAATGGCGACGACAAAAGGTACCCTACCTTTGAAGTCAATTTCCTTAAAACTGGAATAACGAAAATTACTTACCATCAGCAAGCCAGTACTGATAGTCATAATTAATGCCACATATTTTATTGTCTCAACATCGTAGCCATACTCAAGACTAATCCACAAACCACCGGCTAAGATTGCCGCAGCAGCCGGACTAGGCAACCCTTGAAAGTAACGCTTATCTGCCACTTCCACTTGCGTGTTAAATCGAGCCAATCTTAATGCGCCACCTGCGGTGTGAACAAACGCGGCAAACAAACCCAGTTTACCCAAGCTTTCAAATGCCCATAAATACATCACCAAACCTGGTGCAACACCAAATGAAACCATGTCTGACAAACTATCATATTGCACCCCAAATTCACTCTGAGTGTTGGTCATTCTGGCAACACGCCCATCCAAACCATCTAAAATCATGGCCACAAAGATAGCAATCGCTGCAGTTTCAAATCGTCCATTAATTGCAGAGGTAATAGAATAAAAACCAGCGAACATTGCCCCTGTGGTAAACAAATTAGGCAATAAATAAATTCCGCGATGACGAACTGGTGGTTTTTTTTGAGTCATAATAGATAATAAATTAGGTAGGTTTTGTATATTTGTCATTATTGATATAACAAATTAATGCAACCAAAACCCTCTCAATAGAGAGAGTGGGAAATAAAAAGCATGCAATTCACAACATCTCTTTTAACGATTTAATTAATAAGAGAACATGATGATGAAGAGAATTATTCTAACTTCTTCTCGGTAATAGCTCCATGCACTGCTCTACTTACCTACATCCATGCAGGTAGAAAGAGAGGCCTCAAAAGCAACACCCCTATCAATACAATAGTTATTTATGAACCACTAGTACTTTATCAATTTTAGTTTGATGGAAAGGTTTTCTTTAAATAACTAATTTTGTAGCCCGTATGAAGCTTGCGTAATACGGGGGTGACGATAGTGAAAAGCCCCGCATTACACTTCGTTTCATACGGGCTACATATTCTTAAATAGCCACCAAACCAAAGTTGCTAGACCACTAGTGACTTGTCTCTAATTTTTTACCTTTAGTTTGACCTAATTCAGCCAAAGTATCAGTAAACCAAGCGGTATCGATATCAAAAGGTTTTCCACCTTTAATACGAGGAAACTCAATCGCACGTAAAACAAAATCTTGATCATCATCATGACCAATTACACCCGCTTCACCTCGTAATGCGCATTCAACAGCCAAATCAGCACACGATTTTATCAAACGAATATCTTCTGCATTTGCTGCTGATGCACGAGCAAAATAACCTGATTTTTGAATCAAAGTTTTTTCTGCACCAATCATTTCAGCAAACTGCTCACCAAACCAAGCGCCAGGGTTTACTGCATCTAACTTAACATGACCAAATGCATCTCTAGGTACGTCTTGGCCTTTCGCTTCCATTTCAGCAACAATCGTTTCTACACCTGCGCCTTCAGAAACAAAAATGTTTACACAATCAACTTCATCCATAATACCGCGTAAGCGTTTTGCTTCTGCCGCGATATCAAAACCCATTTCAGGAATAAAGATACCGTGTACCTCGTATGAATCGCGACTTAAACCTAATTCTGGCAACCATTCACAGTTATCAAGAATTTTACGGTATTCAGTCGCTGTTGCTGCGGTCAACCAACCACAACTACGCCCCATAACTTCATGTACGATTAGCATGCGTGGATTTGAGTTATTCTCAGCCACTACATTTTTAAAGTAATTCGCACCCTGCTCTGCTGCAGTCCAGGCACCTAATGATTGCTTAATAGGGAAAACATCATTATCGACTGTTTTAGGCAAACCAATAACAGTTAAACCATAATCATTTTCTGCCAAAAAAGCTGCCAGGTCAGCAGCTGCTGTATTAGTATCATCACCACCGATTGTGTGAAGTACGTCTACACCATCTTTAATCAATTGATCAGCCGCCACTTTTTGAGGGTCTTCACCTTCTTTTACCAAGCCACGTTTCACACAGTCAGCAATATTAGTTAATTTAACACGACTGTTACCAATAACTGATCCACCAAACTTTTGTAACAAACCTGCTTTTTCACGCATGTTCGCATCTACTTTGTAAGAATCACCTAACAATAAGCCTTTATAGCCACTGCGATAACAAATAATTTCTATGCTCGGGTCAATTTCATTATAGCGTTCGATAAGACTACCAATCGCTGAGTTTAAACATGGCGCCAATCCGCCCGCAGTTAGAAGTGCTACTTTTTTTGGTTTGCTCATAAGAATAGTGACTATTAATTTGTATTAAAGACGTATGCAACCTGATAAGCAATCACTCACCCAAGCCACACAACAATGATAAATATAACATTTAGCGCTGTTTGTTAAAACAAAAAAAGCCCATCAAATGATGAGCTTTTTTCTGTTAAATAAAACTAAACTTAGTTTTTAGATTTATCAACAATTTGGTTTGCTTTGATCCAAGGCATCATGCTGCGCAATTGCTCACCTACAACTTCAATTGGGTGCTCTGCATTTAAACGACGCTTAGCAGTCATTTCTGGGTAGCCAGTCATACCTTCGAGAATGAATTTTTTAGCATATTCACCATTTTGAATATTTGCTAATGCTTCACGCATTGCTTCACGACTTTCTTCGTTAATAACTTGAGGACCAGTAACATACTCACCGTACTCAGCGTTGTTAGAGATTGAGTAGTTCATGTTCGCAATACCGCCCTCAAACATTAAATCTACAATCAATTTCAATTCATGCAAACACTCGAAGTATGCCATTTCTGGCTCATAACCCGCTTCAACCAATGTTTCAAAGCCCATTTTAACAAGCTCAACTGCACCACCACATAAAACCGCTTGCTCACCGAACAAATCAGTTTCTGTTTCATCACGGAAAGTTGTTTCGATAATACCTGAACGACCACCACCGATTGCAGAAGCATAAGACAAACAAATTGCTTTAGCTGTACCAGAAGCATCTTGATGAATAGCGATTAGATCAGGGATACCACCGCCACGAGTAAATTCAGAACGTACAGTATGCCCAGGTGCTTTAGGTGCAATCATGATTACATCTAAATCAGCACGAGGAGAAACCTGGTTATAAAGAATCGCGAAACCATGAGCAAAAGCCAGAGCAGCACCTTGCTTGATGTTTGGCTCAATTTCATTTTTATATAACTGAGATTGAAACTCATCTGGTGTTAATAACATAACAACATCTGATTCAGCAACGGCTGCAGCAACATCTTTAACAGTTAAGCCAGATGCTTCTGCTT
>DAOWHF010000336.1:0-2214 GCA_030641565.1 Methylomarinum sp. | reverse complement strand
CGTTACCAACAGTATCTGGATTATTTGCATCTTCCTTAATTTCCTTGTTTAACCAGGTACCATTGACATTCAAGCCAAGTGGCAGCCCCATAATATAGTCTTGCTGGTAAACAAACTCTACGCCAATGGTTTCGGTTTTATCAACGCCACGTGTTCGGTTTTTTGTCGAGCCATTGTTTAGCAGCGTTTGCGTATTCATGATCTCATTTTCAATGGTGTTATAAAACAATGAAACGCTGGTATAGCCTTGGTCAAGTTCGTATTGAACTTTAAAGTCATGAAAATAACCTGACTCTGGTGCCAGTGTAGGGTCAGAAATATTGCTCGCATTAGTGTTGCTGGAGCTGTCGAATAATTCCTCAGCCACTGCAAAACGATAGGCTTTACTGAAAGAGTAACGTAAGCTTAGTTCATTTGTCGGTGTAAAGCTTAGCGAAGCTTTTGGTGAAATTCTGCCCGCATCACGGTCATCAATACTACCAGTTCCATTCTGGTCATTAATATGACCTCTTGAAGTAGACCAATGATCATAACGAAGCCCTGCCATGATATTCCAGTCTTCTATAAAATCCCAATCAACCTGGGTGAATAGACTGTGTGTTTCTGTAGATCCACCATCAGCATCGCGCAATGAGTCTTTTATGCCAGCATCAACATTTGAGGAATTATATTGGTCTATATCCAAAAATGAATGATTGAATTGATATCCTGCCATAAAACCAAGGTCATCTCGCCCAAACAGTTTTTGTGTCGCCAGTTTGAGGCTGTAATCTACCCACCAGACTTCAATGTCTTTAATGCGACCTGATTTGTTAGTAGCAAAAGCAGGGTCATTACGACTCACAAAGTTTTGATACTGAGTATCTTTAAAGGCATCAAAATAGCTGGCAGTGGTATCAATATCCCAGTTATCGGTTAATTTGCCTGAGAGGTTAAAACCATAAGCCATGGTTTTTCTTTCATTTTCGCTACCGCCCAAAGCAGATACACCAAATACTTTTGGGTTGGCAGTAAATTGCTGTCCATTTTGATTGACTGTGGTGTTGCTACCCCAAAATGGGTTGCCCGCAGCATCGGTCAGATAGGTTCTGGATTGACTGTTTCGTTCGGTATCTTCTAAGGCGATGGTAAACATGCCTCTAAGATCAGGATTGAAATCATAACTGACTTTAACTTCATATAAGTCAGTGATGTTCTCGTTGATGCCTAAATCGCCAGAAAGAATGCTGGAGCCGCCGGTAATAGTTTGAGTTGAGTAGCCGCCGTTAACCGCTGTGCCTGCGACACCTGCCGTAGGCGTACTGGCAGCAAACGATTGTGGTTGGCCTTCATTTTCAAGATGGTTATAAAAACCGAAAATAGTCCAGTCGCCAAAGCGGTTACCTGCTGAAATAAATTCTTTATGTCCGGTTAGAACCTCTTCTTTTTGTCCGTTCTGACTGGATGGTTGAATAATACCTGTCGCCTCCATGCTCATTTCAAATTTTTCTGGGAGACGGGTTTTTAGATCAAAAGTGCCGCCAAAAGAGCCTTTGTGTTCAGCTGAATAGGGGCCATAAAAAACGGTTGTTGAGTCAATTGCATTGGGAGCAATCATGTTCCACTTAGGCGCACCATTCCATTTGGTTTGTACCGGGTTGTGTAGTGGCAAACCATCGACATACATATTGAAATGGTTAGTCTGAAAGTTAGTAGATCCTCTGATAGCAGTTACGCCATTGGTATCACCATAGAAGCGTCGTCTGACATGGACGCTAGGCACCATTCGGATGGCATCTTCAGCGCTGGTCATGTTGGTTTTTTCCAAATCTTCCTTTGATACATTAAAGCTGGGTGTGGCGATGGTGGTGTTCGGAAAGAGTTTATGTGCAGTGGTGATGACCATATCTTCACCATGATGGATCTCACCTTCATGCTCTGCTAATGCAGGCATGCTGGGGAGTATACCCATTAGAATTAATGCGGATTTGTGATTCATAAAATGCTCTTGATGTTTGTGATATTGCAACAAAATGTTGCAGTACAACCAGTAGAGCAATAGCTATGCCATGAATGATAATCATTATTATTCAATACTTTGTAGGCTAATGATTACTTTTTCCTGGATTAATTGGGGGATATGACGCACATTAAAATAGTTAAATAACATAGTTTAATTTATATGCTAAATAAAAATGAAAGACATGAATTATAATTTAAATCTGTAATTTCACT
>DAOWHF010000270.1:0-5754 GCA_030641565.1 Methylomarinum sp. | reverse complement strand
TTTAGGCGTTTCAATGGCAGCAGCGCATGCAGCAGCTAAAGAAGGTGGTGTTCCTTTATATCGTTATTTAAACACTAGCGGTAAATTTGTACTTCCAGTACCAATGATGAATATCATCAACGGTGGATCACATGCTGATAACAGCGTTGATTTACAAGAGTTCATGATTTTACCAGTAGGTGCTCCATCTTTCCGTGAAGCGATTCGTTACGGTGCAGAAGTATTCCATAACCTAGCTAAAGTATTAAAAGCAAAAGGTTTGGCAACAACTGTAGGTGACGAAGGTGGTTTTGCTCCTAACCTTTCTTCAAATGAAGAAGCGATTGAAGTTATCCTGGAAGCAATTGAATTAGCTGGCTACAAAGCAGGCGAAGACATCTATTTAGGTATGGATGCTGCGGCTTCTGAATACTATAAAGATGGCAAGTATGTATTGGCTGCAGAAGGCAAAAGCTTAAGTTCTGAAGAAATGACTGATTTTTTCGTAGACTGGGTAGAAAAATATCCAATTATCTCTATTGAAGACGGTTTAGACGAAAATGATTGGGACGGTTGGAAAGTTCAAACTGAGAAATTGGCTGGAAAAATCCAGTTGGTTGGTGATGATTTATTCGTAACTAATCCTGCTATCCTTCAAGAAGGTATCGATAAAGGCATTGCTAACTCAATTTTAATCAAAGTAAACCAAATCGGTACTTTGACTGAAACTTTAGAAGCGATTAGCAAAGCATCTGATGCTGGTTACAGTGCTGTTGTATCACATCGTTCAGGTGAAACTGAAGATACAACTATTGCTGATTTAGTAGTTGCGACAGGTACTGGCCAAATCAAAACAGGTTCTTTGAGCCGTTCAGACCGTATAGCTAAATACAACCGTCTAATGAAAATTGAAGACGAGTTAGGCGAAAATGCAACTTACGCAGGTCGTAGCGCATTTAAAATGCTTTAAAGCAGACGCAAGACTAAAGGTTAAAAAAGCTAAAAGAGACATAATGTGAATTTTGTCAATATTCTTATAGCTATTTTGATTCTACTTATCATCCAGCTGCAATATCGGTTGTGGCTGGGTGATGGTAGTCGCCTAGAGGTTCAAGAGTATCAGCAGCAACTGGATGTTCTTACCAAAGAAGCCAAGGAAAAAAAGGAACGTAATGAGGCGCTCTATGCAGAAGTGCTTGATTTACGTAAGGGCGAAGAAGCGATAGAAGAAAGAGCCCGTTATGAATTAGGGATGATTAAGGAAAATGAAACCTTTTTTCAAGTAATAGAGTAATAGTAAGTCCAATTTTTATGTTGTGGCATTCAATGAATCCGCATCTACAATGGCTCAATTAATTTTGTGCTCATTTCTTCGCTTTATATCAAAGCGACAAAAAGTAAACTCAAAGAAATATATGACAGACTCCGTAAAATTTTGGGCTGTTGTTCCTGCTGCTGGTGTTGGTAAAAGAATGCAAGCAGATAGACCCAAACAATATCTCCCTCTCGCAAACAAAACTGTTTTAGAGCAAACTTTAATGCGTTTATTAGACGCAGATGTTTTTTCTGCAGTTGCAGTTGCTATCTCTAAAGAAGATCCATACTGGCCTGAATTGGAACTATCCAGTCACGACAAAGTCATTACAGCGGCTGGTGGTAAAGAAAGAGCAGACTCTGTACTATCAGCTTTAAAATCACTCAGAGATCAAGCATCTGATAGTGATTGGGTATTGGTGCATGATGCAGCAAGACCTTGTTTAACTAGCTCAGATATTCATCTATTGATTGAGACATTAAAAGATGATGATGTGGGCGGTATTTTAGCTTTATCCTCACACGATACATTGAAAAATGTAGAAGGGCTTAATATTACCGAAACGATTGATAGAAGTGTTATCTGGCGGGCATTAACACCACAGATGTTTCGATACGGTATGTTAAAACAAGCATTGGAACAAGCCGAAGGTAATCCTGCCGTTACCGATGAAGCTAGTGCATTAGAAATGCAAGGTTTACAACCTAAAATAGTGGAAGGGCGTCCAGATAATATAAAGATTACCCGTCCCGAAGATTTAGCACTCGCACAATTTTATATGGAGCATCAACAATGATTAGAATAGGCCAAGGTTACGATGTACATCGTTTTATTGATGAGGGTAAAGTGATACTCGGTGGTGTAACCATCGATTATGAAAAAGGCCTAGAAGCTCATTCAGATGGAGATGTAGTGTTACATGCTCTATCCGATGCATTGTTAGGTGCAGCAGCATTAGGTGATATAGGTAAACACTTCCCTGATACTGACCCCGATTTTAAAGGGGCTGATAGTCGCGTATTATTACGCCATGTCTACGGTATTGTGCAAGAAAAAGGCTATAAGCTAGTTAATGCAGACATAACCATTATCGCCCAAGCGCCAAAAATGGCACCGCATATCGTCGCAATGTGCACTAATATTGCAGCAGATTTAAGTGTCGATATTGATTGTATTAATGTAAAAGCAACGACAACTGAAAAGCTAGGGTTTGAAGGCCGGAAAGAAGGTATTGCAGTACAGGCTGTAGTTTTGATAGAAAAATAAAATTATCTTTAATATGCTGGATGGCATTTATTTAAGGAACGCGCATGAATTGGTTTGGACAAGCGTAAGATGGGCAAAGCTCACGCTCCTGCTCAAGCCACTTACTAATTGCTAAGCCTTAAATACGAATAAAAATTCTACGCCAATTGCCAAACTTATTTCGTATGAATACCTAATACCAATCCCAATATATTTTTATATCAAAAAAGTGAGATGTAGCCTGTATGGAGCATGGCGGAATACAGGGTGAATTGCACGTTTATTCCCGTATTACGCGATGCTCCATACGGGCTACGATCAATGTTTTTCTTTCCCTATTTTTTTAGTAACCGATTAGAGTTGGTATTTATTGGGATTGGTATAAGACATAGGATAGTCGAGACCAATAAAATAATTGTAATAGCGCATAAATAGTGATTTATGCAGATAATATTCTGAGGGAAGAGGAGAAAATGATCTGTGTCATATTCAAGTCTCTATCTGTTGTACATATATCCAGTTATTGTAATGGATTATAAATTGCTTTATAATTTCTGGCTGTTCAACGTTCGTTGAATGTCTATATGTGGAGAGCTGGCCGAGCGGTCGAAGGCGCACGCCTGGAAAGTGTGTATACGGCAACGTATCAAGGGTTCGAATCCCTTGCTCTCCGCCATTTAAGATATTGATTTATATAGTATTTTTATAATCTAACATGTTATTTAGTGGCGACATTGGCGGTGCATTACTGCCACCTAGTAATGCACACAATAGAGCATTATAGAGTTCTGTATAGCTGACAATAAATCACCCAAGGCATTCTCATAGGTAAGATGGTTTTAAATGGTATTACTTGGTAAATAGCAGCATTAACATCAACCCCCCACTCAAACCATGTCCTTGCTGGTGATCGCTGAGTTGACGGGTAAGGAACATTCAAATGTCGTAGTGGATATAAATAAGCTACTTAAAGCAGTACGTTTAGAAGCTCCTGAGTTTTCAAGACTTTTCAAAATGCCTTCAGGTCAAACCGCTAATGTCTATTACTTGGACAAAGAGCTAACCATCACATTGATCTCAGGCTATAGATGGCAGGAACTTGAGGCTGCTAACCAAAAGCCAGCCCTACCAGACTTTAGTGACCCTATTGCTATGGCTGAGCTGTACATCACCAATGAAAAGGATAGTCTAAGACTGGAGGTGCAACAGCAGGTACATGAGAAGGGGTGTGGATTAATTACACTTGAAATTACCGTTTAAAACTCTGGATGCAAAAGTTCTTCTTTCTAAGTCGACTTCTGTTGATTTTGGCCTTCTGTCTGAAACCCTTCTGTCAACATAACCCTGATTATTAAGTTTTAAAATCTCGCTTTGAAGATTTTGTAGCTCATTCTTATGTACTAATGAAAAGTGATCATCATCCTCGACAAACTCTAACACCATGCTTTTCTGTAGCGTAAGAAGCCCAAGTAAATCGTAACCTTTTAAACTCATTTTAGATGTGTATACATTTCGTGGTTACTACAAGTATAGCTCAGTATTGTTACAGTGATATGTCAACTTATTATGTCATTGTGCTAGGTATGGAAAAAGGTAAACATGGCTTTCCATCAGAAAAAGCAACACATCCGCTGTTAGAGCTTTTACTCCCCAAAGCAGAAGCTTTTGAACATGCAGAAGAAAGACGATTGTTCTATGTTGCTTTAACTCGAGCTAAACATCACATGTATTTAATCAGTGATGCCAATAAAGCCTCTGACTTTATTAGAGAATTAGTCAAAGATAAATACGAAATGTTAACGGATGAATTTATCGGCGAAGGCTTTCAGGAAAAAGTGGCTGATATTTCCTGTAGCCATTGTAAATCAGGCTATATGGTTGTCAGAGATAGTCAACACGGTAGCTTTTTTGGATGTAGTCAATACCCCTTATGTGACTATACTCAAACAGCATGCGATTGGTGCGGTAGTGGTTTAAAAGAAAAAGGACGCTTTAGAGTCTGTGAAAATAAGCGATGTGATTTTGTTGAACCTGTTTGCCCGAAATGCCAAGGGTCACTGAGTTTAAGAAAAGGAAGTTATGGCCAATTTTGGGGTTGTTCCCATTATCGTAAGGGCGCAGAGTTTTCTTGCGGGCATACAGAGAAGTTTATTGATTTAAAAGCAGCTAAGAACAGAGACTATGCCTAGTGAGAGGTACATTACCCTGCATAGGCTAAACTTAATTATATTGAAATATCGTTAATCACTGGATAACAAGGAATATAGGAATGGCAGAAGCAAAGAAACTTTCCACCACACAATTGGCTAAAACACGAGGTCTTTCCCAAACTCAATTATTTTCTGATTTAAGTGACAAAGGACTAATCAAAAAAGAAAACGATAAATGGATCTTAACTGAGGCAGGTGAGCAATTAGGTGGTATTCATTTAACAAGTAAATACGGTCAATATGTCGCTTGGCCTGAGGATGTTGTATTTGAAAAATCAGCTGTTAAAACGCCTGAATCCAAAAAAGTCACATTAATTACAGCAACAGCCATCGGTAAGCATTTCGATTTATCTTCAAAAAAGATGAATTACATCTTGTCTGAGTTAGGCTGGATAAAACGAGGGCTGAAAGGTTGGTTAATCACAGAGCAAGGTGAAAAATTAGGCGCAATTCAGGGGGAAGATTCTCGCTCAGGTGTTCCCTATGCCAGATGGCCTGAATCAATCCTCAATGTAAAAGCCTTAAAAGACAGTATTGATAATTTAAAAGGCGTAGAAAAACCAAAAACTGACTCAGACAAAGCAGATAGCTTTAGGCATAAATTTGAAGCAAAACATCGAACTACAGATGGTCATTTTGTCAGGTCTAAAGCAGAAATGTTAATAGATAACTGGCTATATATGGCAGAAATAGTCCATGCCTATGAGCGAAAATTACCGATTGAAGAGGATGTCTATTGTGATTTCTATATACCGACTGGCAAAGTTTATATTGAATTCTGGGGCTATGATAATGATGAAAAATACTTAGCAAGAAAACAGAAAAAACAGGCTATTTATCAGAAATACAACTTCAATTTGATTGAATTGACTGATGAAGAAGTGCTGAATTTGGACGATATTTTGCCTAGGTTGTTGCTGAAGTTTGGGGTGCAGGCTTATTGATGGTTTGATTAAATACCTTTAAATTAATATGACCTTCGGGGTTCAAATGGAGTTTTATTTT
>DAOWHF010000089.1:0-4165 GCA_030641565.1 Methylomarinum sp. | reverse complement strand
CGATTGCATGGCCCAGTAATAAATAATTTGCAGAAGGAATTTTATCTTTAAATAAATAAAAAAAGACAGCACCAATCAGTAAATTAACCGAAGCGGTTAAAGCACCGGCAAAAGACACTTCCAGCGATAACATTAGAAAAACCCAGAATAGAGCGCCTATGCCTGCGCCCAGATAATCTATGCCGTAGATAGATCCTGGGTTGTTTTTTAAGTTATCTGCATAAATCTGGCTACGAATTTCACCAATTAAGGGGATCTCCATGCCAATTAATGTACCTAATAGTGCGCCAATTAAATAAGGTGTCCAGCGGGCGAGCGATTCAATACTTTGGACCAGGCCACCTCTAGGAATTAAATCGGGTGGAATGGAAAATGTCTCAGCTAATAGTTGGGGAAATAACGCGGCTAAAGAAAATACACCACCAATCAGTAACACGCTGCTGGCACCAATAAATGCTAGACACAATTCCAGCCATGCAAATCCAGCGAATGGATTTGTAATATTTCGGGCTAAAAATGAACCTACGCCCATAAAAATCATCATCACTGAAATAATGCCAAATATAGCTTCTTCGACTGCGCCTAAAACCCGCCCGGCATAATGCGATAATAAATACTCATAGACTAATCCGCAGCCCGCACCTATTGCCAGAATGGTTAGTACAGCCCAGTCCAATTGTTTGTTTGTCAACGATTTGCCTTAATACTAATTGTTGGCGACTAAAGTTACATCATAACATTGTGATAAAACTAATAGTTTTATGTTATCTAAATAATCAATCTGCTACATTTACTATAGTGTAAAATTTATTTCCAATCCTGAAATCTTAAAGGCTATTGTGGACAACAAAACCCTAAAACCCAATGGTAAACATCTTATTATTGATCTCTATGATGCACAGCATCTTAATGACATAGGGTTAATGAAAACGGCTATTCATGAAATTATTAAACAAACTAATACAACCTTGTTGTTTGAGAACTACCATCATTTCCAGCCTTCCGGTATTACTGGCATCGCCTGTTTAGCTGAATCACACATTTCTGTACATACGTGGCCAGAAGATAATTTTGCGGCTTTTGATGTTTTTATGTGTGGAAAGGCACAGCCTGAAACGGCTATCGCTATACTTAAGCAGTATTTTGGCGGTACAGAAACGACTACACTTATACAGCGTGGAGCAACAGCCATTGAAACTTTAAGAAATAGCCCTATTAAGTAGGTTGTAGACGAAAAATAATGAGCACGTTTTTTTATTCACAATAGGAAACAACTATGAACAACAGCCTAGAGAACGTCCAAGCTGCTTTAGCTGACTACACTGCAGAAGACGGTAGCCGTTTTAGTGTCACTGCAACGGATAATGATGATATTTCCATGCTCACCATCATTCGTGAAGATATTGAAGAATTTGCAATTCTAGCGACAGCGAGTGACAGTCAACTGCTTTTTAATGTCCCCTTATTTGATAAATCCCAAATTATTGATGGACAAGCTCCCGCTTTAAATCAAATGATGCTAGAACTTAATATGGCGATGCCATTGTCCTCATTTGCACTGACAGGGGCTAATTATTCAATTTTTGGAGCTATGTCTGTCGATTCAGATGCAAGCCACATACAAGAAGAGATTGTGGTTTTATCTGAAAATATTATGGATGCTCTCGAAGTGTGTCAAAACTACTTAATTAAAGCCTAACCGGAGATTATGATGGGATTTTTAAACAACGTTTTTAAAACAATAAAAGGCTACGGCAATGAAGCTAATGATGTCTTTGTTGATGCACAAGGCATTCGTATTATGGAACAAGAAATTCGTGATGCTGAAGAAAACCAGCGCAAAGCCCATGAATCACTGACCGAAGTTATGGCCGAGCAAAAAGGTATCGCACGTAAAGTCAATGATCTGCAAGCTTCTGTTGATGAATATAGCGAGGCCATTGGTAAATTATTAGATGCCGGTAATGAAGAACTTGCAATGGAAACGGCTGAGAAATTAGCTGAACTGGAAACTGAGCTAGATAGTAATCAAGCTGTTTTAGATTCTTATAACGAACAAGTTAAAGAATTGAAAGTAATTATTAAAGACTCTGCTAAACAAATGGAAGCATTGAAAAGAGAGGTCTCTATAGTAAAGTCAACTGAAGCGGCTCAAAAAGCGAGTGAAGCCACAGCTGCTCAATTTTCAGGTACCAATTCTTCTTTACGTTCTGCCTCGGCATCCATGGAGCGTATTAAGGCCAAGCAACAAAAACGTAAAGATAAAATGAAATCAGCACGTGAATTAGCAAAAGAAACGAGTGGGGGTGAGTTAAAAGACAAACTTGCAGAAGCGGGCGTGATTGGCAATAAATCTTCAGCCGCCTCTATTTTAGATAGATATAAAAAAGTGTAACAAAATAAAGTCTAAAACTGGAAGTATGAGATTTGCTTATGCTTCCGGATTCTTCCTATGATCCTAGAAAAATCAGTTGGGCACGTTTTTGTGGGAAATCTGGGTGGGGTAGAAAATAGCTCCTGCATTTTCGACATTCAATACATCCCTGTATTTCAAAGACAAATAATAGCTCGAAGAGAATGGCCTTAGTCCTTGTCGAGAGCTATTCTGCAGAATTTCGCATCCAGATTTTTCACAAAATCGTGAAGCGGGTGTTACTCACCAAAAGGGTTACAGGGAAAGACAATAATTTAATAGAGAGCTCAACAACTTAAGGTTAATCTTAGCGTTTAACTGATTTTTTTAGGATGGTACAGCCGGGAAACAAAAACCCCTGCAATAAAACCAAATAGGTGTCCATCCCAGGATACACCTACCTTTCCAGGTAAAACGCTAAATATCATCCCGCCATAAAAAAACATCAGTATTAATGACACGAGGATATATTTTATTTTTCTGGAAAACCACCCGGACAATAACATATAGCCCCAAAGACTAAAAATTAGGCCTGATGCACCAATATGATTTGCAGTGCGACCCCATACCCAGGTTAATACTCCACCAATTACCACCATTAACATGACTTTGCCAAACATTTTACCGCCTTCCAGTAAGGCTAAAGCAACGGCAAAGATAGTAAAGCTAATTGAGTTGCTTATGATGTGTGATAAAGAGCCATGTAAAAAAGGTGCGGTAAAAATACCAATTAACCCCAGGGGTGTTCTTGGAACCAGGCCAAATTGGTTTATGGGTATTAGCCATGATAAAAAATAAGCCGCCCAAATGACGATGAGAAAGCTCAATATGACTTTTATTGACTGATTCAATTAACTTGCTCTCTTTGATTGATCATATTATTTTTATCACAGCTCAGCCTAAGTTTTATAGCTATCCAGTCCCTGGCATTGATTCTGACCCCTGTTATCCAAATATTCTACAGAAAGCCCCTGGTCTGATTGTTTTAATCCGTAGGGTGGGCTGAGCTACGAAGTGGGGTAATGTCAAATGATGCGCCTTCTTTGACGAACAGTCTACGAATAAAAAAGATAACAAAATAAAAATTGCTAAACCAGTTGACAATAAATATATTGTTATATATTGTAACAATATATTTATTTTCTATTGGATGGGCTATGACAGGTCAGGTTATTTTTGGAGATAAGTATTTTTCTCGACCAAAAGATGAAGCAAGAGTTTGGCGACGATTAAAAAAAGGCGGGCATCTGTTGTTACTTGCACCTAGACGTGTAGGGAAGACTTCGCTTTTAAGGTATTTGGAAAATAACCCGCAACAAGGGTATGTGTTTTTGTATGTGATGGTTCAGTCATGTAATTCAGAACATCAGTTTTATAAGGAAATACTAGAGAAACTAGACAGTTCTGAATTTACTAACAAATTCGATAAATTAAGTAAAAAAGATCAAGAAATCATTGTATTAATTATGGAGAATATTAAAGTTATTACGGTAGGCGATACGGGTATATCATTTAAAAATAATGAATATAAACTGACTGTTTCAGACCTGGAAAAAGTAATTAATGGTTTAGAGTTGGATCAAAAGTTAATTTTGGTACTTGATGAATATCCTGATGTTCTGGATAAAATAAGCAAAAACCAAAGTAAAAGAAGCTTAAACTATTACCAAAAGGTTGATTGTTTTGACAAAAAATTCAAAGAATAAAGAAGCTGAAGAGTGTTATAAAAAAGGGGAAGCATGTGGTGCCGAT
>DAOWHF010000357.1:0-4421 GCA_030641565.1 Methylomarinum sp. | reverse complement strand
CCCAGCCCCGTAGGCTCAATAATTAGACGGTCTGGTCTAACTTCTTTTAACAAGCGGTTTATACTCACCTGAAAAGGTAAGGCTACTGCACAGCATAAGCACCCACCCGAAATTTCTTTTACAGTTGCACCGGCAGCTGTAAATATAGCCCCATCAATCCCGACTTTGCCAAATTCATTGACCAGCACTGCCCAGGTTTCGTTTTTTGGCTTTTGTTTCAATAAGCCAAGAATCGCGGTGGTTTTACCCACACCAAGAAAACCCATGACTAGATTGGTGGGGACATTAGTTAATTTTTCATTCATACGCTAAATACAGTGATTTGTCCTACTCCCATATTACTCTAAAATCGTTTGAATTTAGGTTATGTTATTTACACTCATTACTTGATAACCAGTGGGGGTAATTCTTCTTACCCAAAAATTCAGCCCAAATACTGTAACTTTTTATATTGTTCATCTATCTATACTTCGCACGACACTTCATATAGAATCCATAATTAAGCCTCATAGCGATAGTTAGTGATAACTCTGGAGAAGTTAAATGAAATGGTCAATTATATTAATGCCTTTTTTACTTATGGTTTGCTCCCCTGAGTCAGTAGCTATAAGCCCAGAAACTATAAGCGAAGTGCCACCCGCACAGACTACTGAAACCCTGCCCCAAACACCCCCTTCCACAATTCAGACTCGAAAATTCTCAAAAGGCGAAGCACTTTATATTCACTACTGTGCCGATTGCCATGGCTGGGAAGGTCGCGGCAACGGACAGGGTGCAAAGTACATGGATACCCCTACCCCAATATTACTTCGACATGAGCTGCTTGCCGAAAAATCTGCGAACCCATTTGTTGACTGGGTGCTTTCCGGTTCATTATTGAAATTTCAGTTAACTGATAACGTAGGCTCTCAAGCTGATGCTAAAGTCACCGCACTGTTGGCTTACATTAAGAAATTGCCCACCACTGACTGGGAAACAATCGAAGCTGGCCAGAAAGTCTATGAGGAATTATGTGTTAGCTGTCATGGATTATACGGTCATGGCGACGGTAGTTTGGCCTCCAGGATGCCTGGTCCATTGCCTGATTTGAGTGATTCAGACTACCAGGCTCAGCACGATGATAAAGAGCTTATACAGATTGTCGCAAAAGGAAAGAACGCTATGCCGGGCACTGGGGACATCCTTAAAGCCAAAGAAATCGAGTCTATTATCTCGTATGTACGCCATCTGTCTCCAGGTTATGAAAACTATGATCGATTTTGCGCAGCCTGTCATGGTGCGAATGGCTCGCCAATGCAAATGGTAACGCTCACTGATGAGGAGATCATCGGATTTAGAAACATCGAAATGCTATCCTTTGATACTGCTTATATTAAGTCTCACACAGATAAACAACTTATCCCGAATATCCAGCATATGCTTCAGTCAGAACGCGTAACTATGCCGCATTTTTCCGAGTATATAAAGTCTGACGATGTGCGTGAGATATTCCGATATCTGAGTGACCTACTTGCAGAATATCCTTAAGGAACAGATATTAGGTCAGTTGGCGGTCTGACAGCCTGAGCAAGGAAACAAACCGCCATCATACCAACAATTCATTTCATTTCTTTTTTAAGCAATACATGTAATTTGCTGGAAATAATTTCATGTTCATGTAAATCATTTAAGGTATCAACCTGAGTAATTCGTAGCAATGCTTTGGCTGATTGTTCATTAAAGTCATCCAAAAGATCTTCATTTGACTGGATTTCATGCTCCATTTGAAGCACTGTTTTATTTTTTAATACCTGATAAATGTATGTCACATTTTTTAAGGCTTTGGGATCATCAAAAATTTCTTGTAAAGGTGATTTTTCCATTAAAGCTAATTCATCAAGCACTTTAGTAATCAACTTGTATTGTGTTCGATAATAAAGATAAAGCTCTTGTGAATCACTAAGACTTGCAGGTAAAAATAAAATACGACGCAATAAGCTGCTTAATCTACCTATCCATGAATAAAAATAGGCATTAAGCGATTGTAACTTGGGTCTATCCTGCTCTACCCGCTCTGTTTGCGTATCTAAAATAAGCAGGTTTTTTTTGTATATATTCTCATTAATTTCACCTCGCCTAAACAGTTCTTTTAGCTCATCTTTCTGTAGAGCTAAGGTATAAATTCGCAACATATTTTCAACAACATGGCTTGAATTTTTGCTTTTGTCCTGACACTGGATACAAACTTGCTTATATAGTGTTTGATATTCAGATGTTAAAGCCTGGTACTGCTTTTCACTAATGTCATGATTATCAAAAAGTGTTTTTATTCTGATTTTAAAGTTTTGATAAATGAGAGCCTTACTTTTAAAGTAACTCATTTGTTCATGTGGTAACAGGGCATCAATTTTTAACCAGCGGATCACTTTTCCGATGGTTGTTGCTTTAATCAGAAGTGAAAAGTAAATACTTCCGATGGTGATAGCAATAATGAACTCTTTGATTGAAAATTCGTAATTCCAGTTAGGAAGGCTAAGTTCATCTGGTATCAGTAGTACCATAATGACGGCAAGAGAACCTCGCAAACTACCCCAAGAAAGTAAATGCTGCCAATTTAAAGGAATGCTTTCCTCTGATTTAATTTGATTAGCAATCCCTATTGAACAATAAATAGATACAGCTCTAGCGACTGCCACGACTAGAATCATCATCAAAATAGGCAGTATGGCCAAGTTTAAAGAGATGGAAAGACTGGTGAATAACAACCCCATTAGAATGAACACTAAAGAGTTGGCAAGAAAAGCGAAATAGCTCCAGAATTTACCCATATATTCTTCGACGCCGATAGACATTTTAAAACGCCCAAAATTACCCATGACGATAGAGGATACCAGCGTAGCGATAATTGAAGAAAAATGAATATGATGGCCATATATCACTAATTTCTCTGAAATTAACTCTGCCAACAAGAAGGTAAAATGTGCAACCAATAAAGTCAGCGTAATTTCAAGATGCTCATTACCTCTTACCCATTGGATAAGTTTTGAAAATAAAAACCCCATCAACAGGCCAAACAAGCCACCACCCAAAATCATGGTGAAAAATGAAAAGATGCCCTGCAAAATGGTGCTAGCCCCATTAAAGCCATGCAGCATAATATCTAGCAGGACCAAAAAAATAGCAAAAGCGGTACCGTCGTTAAAAAGACTTTCACCTTCAAAAATTAAGGTTAAACGGTGAGGCGCACCAAATTCTTTAAACAAAGCTAACACAGCAACAGGGTCAGTTGCGGAAATGATGGCGCCAAATAACAAAGTGACTAATAAAGGAATATCAAAACCAAGTAACTGGAAAGCCCATTGACCTACAAAGCCAATAAAAAAGGTTGAAATCAATAACCCTACAATGGCCAGCATACTGATGGCGAATTTGTTTTCTTTGATGTTGCGAATATTGATGTTATAAGCCGATTCAAAAATCAGTATGGGCAGAAAAATAAAAAACAATAACTCTGGCGTCAGTTGAAAACTGGTGACAAATGAAAAAACATCTATTTCAGAAAGCGGTACCAATAATGAACCGCCAATAACCAGGAGTACGGTGTAAGGTATACGTGTTTTAAGAGAAATGACGTTAATTCCAAGGGAAAATAACATCAGGGTAAAAACAGATAAATAAACGTCGAGTGTCATTTCTAAACCTTTAAATAAATAGGGCCTTTATGAATGCCAAGTGAGCAATTATACTTCGCACGGCTAAAACTACTACGATGAAGGTAGTGCCTTTTGATCAACCAGTGTTGATACAAACTGACTGGCTTCATTAATGGTTACTTCCATCACTGCTATTAACTGCGATATATCGATACCTATTTCTACAAACTCATGCTGTAAAGCAGCAATTGCCTGTGCGTTCAGGTTATGCTTTAAAAACAAAACCTGATCCTTAAATGCCGATAATACGGGGTGTATCCGGCTTTCTGCTTTGCGCATGGCTTTAATCAGTCGATTATATTGTTGTTTGGATGCTTTTAATTGTTGACGGCTTTGTGAGCGCAGAGCTCTATTACTGTACTGCCCTAGTTCATCTTCCCACTCTTTAAATAAAGAATTACTTACCTCTTCAATAGCAGTAATTCGATGACTGACATCATCTGATTTATTTTTACAAAATTCAAACTGTCTTTGCAGTAATTTGTAACGATGCTCAAGTGAAGTTTCTTGTACATTAACGATAGCTTTAAATTGTTGCAATGCATCTTCAAATTGGTCTCTAGTCCCTTTTAAGCTATTGCAAGCATGATCAACCTGAATAACCACAAGATCACGCTTATGATGACCAAAAAGTGACTCTCGACTTTGGTAATAAAAGCCATCCATCCTTTTTTTGATAAAGGTAACCAGAAAACTAACTAGAGGTGTATTCATTAAAACTATTTTTAT
>DAOWHF010000185.1:0-12853 GCA_030641565.1 Methylomarinum sp. | reverse complement strand
TCGGGTTTTTTTATACCTGCCGAATAATAAACTATAATAATTTAAGTAGCCTTGATGTCGCGAAAGCAGAATCAAGGAGTAGCCCCATCAATAGCCTGGATGTCTTATCAACGATATTCAGCCTACATAAGATTAGTCAGAGATACACATGCATATTAAAACGGTTATTTTAGCGGCGGGTCAAGGCACGCGTATGCGCTCAGCTAAACCTAAGGTTTTACATAAAATAGCAGATCGCGCATTGTTGCATCATGTCTACGATACCAGCCGACAATTAGAAAATAATTCAGTGGTCATTGTTTATGGACACGGTGGTGAGTTAGTTAAAGAACAATTACAATCATTAGATACCCATTGGGTTGAGCAAAAACAGCAATTGGGTACAGGTCATGCTGTTCAGCAGGCTGAAGAGTATATCAATGCTGATGATACGGTGCTCATTTTATACGGTGACGTGCCTTTATTAAAAAAAACGACGATAGCCAAATTACTGGAAAGTGTAAGTCAAACAGCTATTGGCTTGTTAACCGTTGAGTTAGAAAACTCTACAGGTTACGGTCGTATTGTCAGGTCAGCTGAAGGCACAGTATTAAAGATTGTCGAAGAAAAAGATGCTAATGCAGAGGAAAAATTAATTACTGAAGGTAATACCGGGATTATTGCCGCTCCCGGTAATTTATTAACGCAGTGGTTATCCAAACTAGGTAATAGTAATGCGCAAAGTGAGTTTTATTTAACCGATATCATTGAAATGGCTGTAAATGATGGTATTGAGGTAAAAACAAATCAACCAGACTGTCAGGATGAAGTGTTAGGGGTAAATGATCGCAGTCAGTTGGCTCATCTTGAGAGAGTATATCAATTGCAACAAGCTCAAAGCTTAATGCAACATGGCGTGACCTTAAGAGATCCGGCAAGAGTCGATGTGCGGGGCGGCTTTAAGCATTTAGGTCAGGATATAGAGGTAGATGTTAATGTGCTATTTGAAGGTATTAATAGTATAGGTAATAACGTGATTATTGGTGCCAATTGTATTTTAAAGAATGCGGTGATTGCCGATGATGTGGAAATATTAGCAAATTGTGTTATTGAAGATGCGGTTGTTGGTGAGCATAGCCGGATAGGGCCTTTTGCACGATTAAGACCTCAAGCTGAATTAGCCAGTGAAGTCCATATAGGAAATTTTGTAGAGATTAAAAAATCAACTGTCGCAACAGGTAGTAAAATAAATCATCTTAGCTATATTGGTGATGCTACTATTGGTAGTAAAGTTAATATTGGTGCGGGAACCATCACCTGTAACTACGATGGTGTAAATAAATTTAGAACGGTGATTGAGGATGAAGCTTTTATAGGCTCAGATACTCAATTAATAGCACCTGTTACCGTTAGAAAAGGCGCTACCATTGGTGCTGGGTCAACAATTACAAAAGATACACCAGAAGATCAATTAACACTTTCAAGACCTAAGCAAATGAGTATTAGTAACTGGCAAAGACCAGTTAAGAAAACGTAGGTACTTAATTAGAATATCAGGCTCTGTTATTATTTTCTAATGACAGAGCATTGGTTTCGACCTTGTTCTTTGGATTGATATAAAGCTTGATCAGCGCGTTCAAATACAGATACATCCGTATCATCTTCAGAAAACTGACTCATTCCGCATGAAATGGTGAGGTTTATAGAATCGCCATGATGATTAAAGCCAGAGTTAGCAATAATAATTCGTATTTTTTCCGCCATAACCATTGCTTCATCTGAGTTGGTATTGGGTAGAATCATGATAAATTCTTCACCACCATAACGGGCAATAAAATCCGGCTTTCTAGAGTTTTTTTCAATGAGTTGAGCAACTAGAGCTAATGTTTTATCTCCTGCTTTATGTCCAAAATGATCATTGATTAACTTAAATAGATCTATATCCCAGAGCAGTAGAGTGAGAGGTGTCTTATAACGTTGCCAGTTCTGGAATTCAATTGAAATTCGTTCGTCATAAGCTAAGCGATTAGGTAAGTTGGTTAATGCATCTCTATAAGCCTTATCGTGGGTTAACTTAAGGTTGTTACGAAGAGATTTTACTTCAATCTCCATATCCTGCAGTTTTTCAGACATGGAGGAAAGTTTTTTTTGAGATTCTTTTTGGTGAATATCTTCAATCTTTCTATGCTTATGAAAATGAATGTTTAATTCTTTGAGGTGCTGGTTTATATTTTCTTGTAATGATGACAGCTCTATTGCATGGTCTGAGGAGTTTTTAATATTATCAACTTGTTGTTCAATTATATTGTCAAAATCATCCATATTTCCAATGGATTGAGTATTTGACTCAGATGCATCTTGCGTGATTTCTTCAAGTGAGTCTAAATGATTTGAAATGTCGAATAAAAAAGACTCAACACTAAGCTGTTCAGTAAGAGCATTGTTTTTTATATTAACAAGCAGAGAGAGAGATGAATCAATAATTTTTTTATAAGTACTATCATCTAATTCGCCTTGAATTCTTTTTTTCAAAAGAGCACATTGTTCCTGAAATTTAGGCGGAATCTCTGATTCAGAAAGTAAGGTGTTAAGGCGTGTTATGAAATATTTTTTTTGATCTTTATCTCTATTCTGATCGGCCGGAAGGGGGGCGGTATTCTGTAAGCGTTCATTATTAGCAATGTGAGTTAGAGTTTTAGATAGAGCGAATAATTCGGGATGTAGTTGTAAATGGCTTGCACCTTGTTTAAGGTTTTTACTGATATTAATAAGGTGCGGATCAAGTTGCTCATTAGAGCCTTGAGTATAAAATGCAAATTGAAGAATCAATTTATACAGTAATTTTTCTGAATCAGATTGAGAGATAGAATTCATTTTAAAGCATTAAATAATCAGATCATTTAGTTAGTGTATCAGCTTTCTGCTGCAGCATGCCGTATAAAAAACTTACAAAGTGTGTGGAAATATTCAACAGGGCTTAAAAACCAAGCGTAAAAAAGAATAAATGAAGGCTCTAATAACTTTAAAAGCCCATTGTATAAATTAGTTTACTACACATTGATTTCTACCTTTGTTTTTAGCTTCATATAGCGCTTTGTCTGCACGGTTAAAAGCGGAGTCACCGGTGTCATCTTTAGTAAACTGTGTAATACCACAAGAAATGGTAATTGATATTTTTTTACCGTTAGAATTAAATGCTGTTTTTTCTATAACATTACGTAATTTATCTGCTGCTAAAAGAGCTGATTGAACATCAGTATCTGATAATAGCATGGTGAACTCTTCACCACCAAACCTGGAAACAAAATCTGTTTCTCTGCAATGATTAGAGAGTAATTTAGATATTAGAATGAGTGTCTTATCCCCTGCCTTATGACCAAAGGTATCATTAATATGTTTGAATAAATCAATATCCCATATGAGTATAGAGAGCGGCGTATTATAGCGTTTTGATCGTGCTAGTTCAGTGGCAATTCGTTCATCATAAGCCAAGCGATTAGGCAAACCAGTTAATGGGTCATGTAAAGCAGTTTTGTGCGCAGTGCTTAACTTGACCTTTAGCTGTTTAGATTCTTGCTCCATTTCATTAATCTTAAAGGTTAATGATTCTAATTCATGATGAATTTGATTGCGCTCAAGCTCTTCCTCTGTACGATGATTATGAATTTGTTGCGCAATGTCTGCTAGACGACTATGAATGATTTTTTTTAATGGTTCTAGCTGAGTGGCATCTTCAGAGGTTTGCTGTAAATCAAGCATTTGTGATGATACCGACTGATCAAGTTGATTACGTTTCTTTGCTGATGATTTTGAAGTTGAATTAGTGCCTGAGACCTTGCCTCCTAATTCGGTAAGTTGATCAGTTAGCTGGGTCAGAAATGTTGCCATTTCCTGATGCTCTGATTGAAAATGTTTTTTGATTTGAAACAGCAAAGAAACTGTTTCATCAAGCGCTGTAGTAATAGATAAATTGCTATATAACCTGTCTTTTAGATCCTTAGCCTGAGATTGAAATTTAGCGGGTACTTCAGTGCCTTCTAATAGTGCAAGTAGTTGTGTATTGATGGCATCAGCATTTATAGCATCTATCGGTAGATCTTTTAATGTAGGTTCAAGGTGTTGAATGCCATCAATTTGATCAATGATGGCTACGAATAAATACTGGGAATTGGGATATTCATTCTTTTCAAACTTTGCTTCGATGAGCTGGAAATCTTTTTTATGATCAGGAAAATGATAAAATAGAAATTCAAAAAGTAAAGTGGCATCAAGCTTAGTTTCTTCAAGCGCATTTTCTTCGAGTGTCATTAATGCATTGGAAAATTTTTCTAATTCAATCTTTAATTGATCACTTTTTAAACCGCTCTTAAGTTGATTTCTAATTGCAAGTAAGTAAGGGTCTAAATCTTTATTAAAACCGGTAGTTGCAAGGGATAAACGAACAATGGTTTTACAAAGCAGGACTTCGTTATCCAGCTGAGACTTTAGTTTTTCTTCATTTTCATCCAGCAAGTCAAAATATTTATCTTTCCATTTATCTGGGTTATTTTGTTTGCTAAAAATACTCATCGAATGAACCTAAAAATTTAGTTGTTAACTGAATGAATTACTTGCTTTCATGTAAAAGAAATCCTTGGCATTAACATAAAGATAATGATTTATTTTGCTTGCGATTCCTGTTGAATTAAACGATTCATCACTTCAATCATATTCTTTTGTGATTTAGCAAGAGGGCCATTGGTTTTATACTTACCATTAATAATAATAGCAGGAACGCCAGTAATACCATAGCGTGGAGCCATTGCTTTTGCTTGACGCAATTTTGCATCAATTAAGAAAGAGTTAAAGGTATTATGAAATTCAGTTTCATCCACACCATGTGCGATAAAAAATTGAGCTAACTGATCTTCTGTTGTTAATTTTTGTTTCTTATTTTGAATGGCATCAAAGAAATCTTCGTGGACTTTATCTACTACCCCTAATGCTTCTGCAACAAAATAAGCTTTTGCATGTTTCCCCCACAAGCTGCTAAATACAGCTGGTTGGCGGATAAACTCAACATTATCAGGCAGTGTTTTTAACCAGTTGGCTAGTACAGGTTCAAAACTATAACAATGAGGGCAACCATACCAAAAGAATTCAATAATTTCTATTTTGTCTTTATTTTGAGTAGGCTGGGCGGGTGATAAGGTTTCGTAACCTAGAGGTTCTGCTTGTGATGCAGTGACAAATGAAATAAATAAAAGAAAGATGAGTTTTTTTAACATTTTAAAGCGCTCCGTAAGAGTGAATTCCATATAAAAACATATTCATGCCAAGTAATGCAAATAGGGTGACAAAAATTCCAATAAAAGATCGCTAAGCCTTTGATTAAACGCATATGTAGCAAATGACGTAACTTAGAAACAATAGAGATCACGCTTATTTGGAGTGCAAATCCCCTATAAACTCAGCTTCAGTAAGTAATAATATACCAAGTATGGTTGCTAAAGTGTAAAATGCAAATCTCACGGCAATAGAGTTGTACATAACATCTTTAGGAAACGATAGTTCAACTAAGGGGGTTACTGACAGTGACAATTAGTAACTTAGCAGTAATGTAAATGAAAAAACGTATTACAAGTTACAGGCAGGAATAAGCTAAAAACGAGAACACAAGATGTTGCTTGTGGTATGGGCAAGACAGGCCTAGGACAAATTGGGTGCAGTCAGGACTCTTACCTGGCCTGTGCCAATAGTATATTTGAGCTCTGTCTGATGAGCAAGCCAAGGCATTGCTCATCAGACAGAGAAAATTACTTCATCATAGATATGCTATAGGAAACGGCTTGAATTTCTTTTTTAGACATTTTTTTAGCAATCATATGCATCATATTGTCAGGTGTGTTGCTACGAACCCCATTTTTAAAATCAGTGAGTGATTTAATTAGATAATCAGCATGCTGTCCTTGTATAGAAGGAAATGCAGAGAGTTTGTTTCCTTCACCACGAGGTCCGTGACAGGCGATACAGGCAGAGACTTCTGTTTCAAGATTACCATTGCGATAGAGATCATTACCTAAAGCAATTAATGCGTCTACTTCTGCTGAGTTGTCTTTATTATCATCTTCATCTTCATCTTCATCTTCATCAAGATCTAAGATAGGTAATGGATTAGCTGATACCTTTTGAGATGCGTAGTAAGCTGAAATGTCTTTGATAGATTGATCATCCAGTCCCATGGCAAGAGGTGCCATCATCGGAGCATTCCGGTTGTTATCCTTAAAAGCATGTAATTGTGCTACGAGGTAACCTGCATGTTGACCAGCAAGTTTAGGGAAGCCGGGCACCATACTATTTCCCTCTTCACCATGACAACCAGCGCAGCTTTCGGCTTTTGATTTACCAATGGCGATATTGCCTTCTGCATGAGTTAAGCCAGGTGCTACTGAAAATGCGAGAGATATTGAAAGAGCAAGCAAATTTTTAATCATCATGTTCCCCTAAGGAGTCTGTGTTATTTGAGGCTGATTTTGTATATTGCCTATATAATAGCCGAATTATACATTCTACGCGAGATAACGATGAATCCAGTTTATCATCAGGCAAAATTTATGTTGAGTGCATCAAAGCTTAGTGAAGCACCAGAAGACCAAGGAAAGGAAGTGGCTTTTGCTGGTCGATCTAATGCTGGCAAGTCAAGTGCTATTAATACATTGACTCGACAAAAAGCTTTGGCTCGAATTAGTAAAACTCCAGGCCGCACACAATTACTCAATTTTTTTGAGGTGGATGAACAACGAAAATTTGTAGATTTACCTGGGTATGGGTATGCCAAAGTGCCGCTAGCAGTGAAAAAGCAATGGCATAAAATGATGGAAACCTATTTGAGAGAGCGAGAATCGTTGTGTGGCATTGTCTTGGTCATGGATGTGCGTCATCCGTTAACCGAGTTTGATATGCAAATGATTGAATGGTGTGAATTTAGTAAATTGCCTTTACATATATTATTGACTAAGGCTGATAAGCTAAATTATGGGGCGGCAAAAAATACCTTATTTAAAGTTCAGCGTGAGCTGGAATCGGTAGATGTTAAAGTCACATTGCAGCTATTTTCAGCATTAAAGAAAACCGGTATGGATGAAGTGCATGATGTGCTTGACCAATGGTTTGCGGATGATGAAGCAGAGGTTTAAAGAGAGATATCAATACCTTCTCTAGCTAAAAACATCTCATAATCAAGATCTGCATGTTTTTTTAGTAGTTTTTCATAGATTTGTTCTAGTTGTTCATCTGAGCGGGTGGGTTCATGGTGGGTGAAATACAAGTTTTTTGCCTTAGCTAAGTTTGCAAATTTAATAGCTGATTCATAAGTCCCGTGTCCCCAGCCTTTTTTAGATTTATATTCGTTGTCTGTAAAAGAAGAATCAACAATAAGCGCATCAACACCTTTCATCGCTGAAATGATCTCATTTTGTTTTTTATCAATCAGCTGTTGATGGTTATCATACTCACTATCATCAGGCGCATAAATATTAAATTGAGACTCAAAATCCCCAGTAAAAAATAATGACTGGCCATCACAATCAATACGGTAACCAAAGTTAAGTACAGGGTGATTAAGTATCGTTGGGGTTATTTGTGCGCTACCTATGTCGACAGGTATGTCTGGTTTTATGGTGTTGTACTTAACATTAGCATTAAGTTCGGCTTTTCGAATGGGGAAATAACTGTACTGAAACTGCACGTCTAATGCTCGCTCTATTCCTTCATTAGTGACAGGGTCTAAGCCACCATAGATATTTAACTGGTTACCGGGGATAAAAATAGGTGCAAATAAAGGTAAGCCCTGAATATGATCCCAGTGAGTATGAGTAATAAAAATATGCGCGGTGATTGGCAGCTGTTTGAGCAGTTCTTGCCCTAGCATGTGAATGCCTGTTCCAGCATCAAGGATAATTAAGTCACCATTATCTGTTCTAATTTCTATGCATGTTGTATTGCCACCATATTTAAGTGTGCTTGGCCCTGGTGTTGCGATAGAACCTCTGACGCCCCAGAATTTAAATCTCATTGATACATCCTTTATGACTTAATGAATGAAAGAGCTTCAGTTTTTACTGCCGATAAATCACCTAAATCAGTTATTAAATCAGTTAAGGATAGGTTAAATCTTGCGACGATAGATTGAGGAAACTCTTCAATTATAGGGTCTCCAGCAAAGCCAAATTGCATTTTTTTACTGATTTGGTTAGCAGCAAAAACACAATCTCTTAAAACATCATTATTCACCTTGTCATGATGATGGTCAATTGCATTAATGAGTTTTTGTCCAAAAGCCCACTTCTTAGCTAGCAGACTTCCTGTCTGGGCATGAGTAACCCCCATAAATTCTAATTCAGCCTCATGTAGAGGGCTGTTTTCTAAAATGCTTTTTTCAAGAGCGCGTTTAAAGTTTTCAGGTTCAAATTCAGCAAATACAATTTTTCCAAAATCATGAAGCAACCCAGCAACAAAAAAATCATTGCTATCAGACTGAGGAATATCAAGTCTTTCTGCCAGCATCCGGCAAATAGATGCTGTGGTCAGAGAATGCAGTAGAAACTCCTGAGTATTAAAATCAGCCTTATTCTTCGGATTTAAAACCCCTATTGCGGCAACACTTAATGCCATGTTTTTAATGGTGTTAAGTCCTATATATACGACAGCACGCTGAATAGAATTGATTTTTTGTGCAAAGCCATAAAAAGGTGAATTGATGACTTTAAGAATCTTAATCGTCATCACTGGGTCACTTTCTATCACCTGAACGATATCCTTAGCGGATGCATTAACGTCAGATGTCAATTGCATCACACGCTGTACACTTTTTGGAAAAGCAGGCATTTTTTCAACAAATGCAATAATTTTTTCGTTGTGAAGATCGGTCATTGCAACTCTCAATACTATTTACGTGAGCATAGCAGATAATTTAGGGTATGGGTTTGAGGTATACTTGTTTAGTGAGCTTCATCCCAATTATCACCTACTCCGATATCAACAATTAAAGGCACATCTAATTGCGCAGCTGAACACATAATGTTTCTGATCGAGTCGCAAAGATCTTCAGTCTGTTCTTCGGCAACTTCAAACACAAGCTCATCATGTACCTGCATAATCATTTTGGCTGATGAGTTGTTTTCTTTTAACCATTGATCACTCTTGAGCATGGCTATTTTTATAATATCCGCGGCTGTTCCCTGCATGGGCGCATTAATAGCTGTACGTTCGGCATATTGCCGTCTCGCGGCATTACGTGCATTAATTTCTGGTAAATAAAGCCTACGTCCAAATAAGGTTTCAACATAACCTTGTTGTTTTGCTAGTTCTCGAATGTTATCCATATAATTTTTTACTCCAGGATAACGGGCAAAATATAAATCTATGTAAGATTGTGCCTGTGAGCGGGACAAACCCAGTTGTTGTGCAAGTCCAAAGGCTGACATACCGTAAATTAAACCAAAATTAATGGCTTTGGCTGAACGACGCAAATCTGTTGTTACTTGCTCTACGCCCACACCAAACACTTCTGCTGCTGTAGCGCTGTGGATATCTAAACCTTTAGAGAAAGCTGTCAACAAGCCTTCATCGGCCGATAAATGTGCCATTATGCGTAATTCAATCTGAGAGTAATCAGCTGCAATCAGTTTAAATCCTTTAGGCGCAATAAAGGCTTGTCTGATTTTTCGACCCTCAGCGCTACGGATAGGAATATTCTGTAGATTGGGATCAGATGAAGACAGCCTTCCGGTAGCGGCTACAGCTTGATGATAAGAGGTATGTACTCTGCCAGTTTTATCATTAATTTGTTGAGGTAACTTATCGGTATAAGTCGATTTAAGTTTGCTCATGCTACGAAATTCAAGAATCAACTTTGGTAGCGGGTAATCAAGGGCAAGCTCTTGTAAAACTGATTCAGCAGTTGATGGTTGCCCCTTAGGGGTTTTCTTTAATACGGGTAGATTTTGTTGATCATAAAGTATTTCTTGAATTTGTTTGGGGGAACCTAAATTAAACACTTGTCCCGCTAAATCATGCGCATGTTGTTCCAAGGCAATAATATGATTAGCTAATTCTAGGCTTTGCTGAGCCAGCATTGCGCTATCTATTAACACCCCGTTTTGTTCTATACGGGATAAAACAGAGATTAATGGTATTTCTATCTCATGATATAGTTTTTGTAGTGATTCAAAGTTATTTAATTTTGCAGAAAGTACGTGGTGTAATCTTAAGGTAATATCTGCATCTTCTGCTGCATAAGGCCCCGCTTGTTCTAATGGAACCTCTGAGAAACAAATTTGCTTAGCGCCTTTGCCTGCAACATCTTCATAATGTATAGTTTCTATGTCTAAATATTTTTTAGCCAGATCATCCATGTTATGTTTTGTTGCGACACTATTGAATACATAAGATTCCAGCATGGTATCGTGCTTTATGCCTTGCAATTCAATTGCGTAATTAGCTAGGACGTTGGCGTCGTATTTAAGGTTCTGTCCCACTTTATTTTTATTGGGGTTTTCTAGCAGTGGCTTAAGGCTATTAAGTACCTCATCTCTATTTAATTGAACTGGTGCATCGGGGTAATCGTGGGCTAAAGGTACATAGGCGGCTTTCCCTGCCTCTATAGCAAATGAAACACCTACTATTTCTGCCTCGGTATATTTAAGGCTGGTAGTTTCTGTATCAAAAGCAAAAAGATCAGCTTGTTTAAGTTGCTTTAACCAATGATCAAAACGCTCTTGGGTCAGAATGGTTTCATATTCTTTTTTAATCTCAACAGGAACATCTTCTATAACTGGCTGTTCAGATACGGCACTCGGCACATCTAGCATACGTATCCAGGCAGAAAAACCTAATTGCTCAAGCTGATGTTTAAGCTCTGCTTTATCCGGTGTTTGGCATTTAAGGTCAGCAACCGTATAAGGTAAGTTGAGATCACACTTTATAGTGGTTAATTGTTGTGACAAGGGAAGCTGATCTAAGTTGGCGCGTAAACTCTCCCCTACTTTACCTTTAATCTGATCAGCATTTTCAATTAGATTATCCAGTGTTTGATAAATACCCAGCCATTTTGCCGCTGTTTTTGGACCTACCTTCGGTACACCAGGAATGTTATCCGATGAGTCGCCCATTAATGCAAGGTAATCGATGATTTGCTCAGGTTTAACACCAAATTTTTCAAACACACCTGCAACATCCGTTGTGGTATTAGACATGGTGTTTTCAAGGGTAATCTGTTCTGTCACCAACTGCGCCATATCCTTGTCACCAGTAGAGATAACGACATGAAAGCCCTCTTTAGCCGCATCTTGGGCTAGTGCACCTAATACATCATCGGCTTCAACACCAGGTTCGATTATTAAAGGTAAGCCCATCGCTTTAATAAGTAGGTGTAAGGGTTCTATTTGAACTCTCAAATCATCCGGCATTGGCGGTCTATGTGCTTTGTACTGATCGTACATGTCATGACGAAAGTTTTTGCCGGGTGCATCAAAAACTACAGTGACATAATCTGTTTTATGATCAGCGACCAATTTACGTAACATATTAGCAACACCATGAATGGCATTGGTTGGTTCACCTTTTGAATTAGTTAACGGTGGGACAGCATGGTAAGCGCGAAATAGAAATGATGAGCCATCGACTAAAACTAAGCGTTTATGGGATTGATCGGACATAAAGTTACACTTTTTATTAAATATTGGGAGGGATTTTAGCAAGAAGGCGGTGGTATTGATGTTTTTTTATCGATAGATAGTGAAATAAATTTGTATTTAATTAGAACTTGTTCTGCATAAGTTAACGGATATAGTCAGTTGTTTTTGTGTGCCTATTCCATTTTTTTAACAACTGTGGAGATCTAAAATGAAACAACTCATTATTTTGTTAGCTTTATTTTCTTTTAATGTATACGCAGGGCCTGTTGATATCAACAATGCAGATGCTGATATAATTTCTCAGTCTTTAAAAGGCATTAGTGAAAAAAAGTTAAAAACAATATGGGAAATATTCTTTTATCTATAACAAAAGTCAGTAAAAAAGCGAAAACAGATAAAAAAGTAAAAAAAGAAGCCCAAGTAGGTAGTGTGTTACTAAGTTACCTGGAAATCAGGGCGCAAGATATTGGATTATTACTTTGTTTTTGATGAGGTCTTAATATCCTGTGTTTTCGTATGACTTTTATGCGGAGTCGATGTAGGAGGCTAAAAGTTAGTTTTATTATCTGAGCATGCAATCATTAGTGCTGACAATAATTCTGCTTGTAGCGTCTTGTAATATTTAAATTAAAATAGTTGACTTTTAAGGCTGAGTTATTCATAATTATGAAACTTGTTCATGGCTTTGTTTTTAGCCGTGCTTAAAAGTCTTAGTCCCCATCGTCTAGAGGCCTAGGACACCGCCCTTTCACGGCGGTAACGGGGGTTCGAACCCCCCTGGGGACGCCATATTAAAAACCCATCTACTCATTGAGTAGATGGGTTTTTTTATGCCTGTTACTTTTACATGATATTGTTTTGTTATAAACGATAAGTGTATTTAAAACAAATATTTGAATCAAGCTAATGCCGTAAACACATTTTATTCTGTAGAATGTTAAGTTATCTTTGCTACGGTGAAAGTGTTATTTAAATGGCTAGAATCAGTGATGCGCTATCAATAACTGATTTTTTTCTCTGGAATAGGAGATATTTAAATTCAGAATACTTGCCTTACTTACATTACTTTTTAGTTTCAATATAATATGACTTTTTCTCCTAATCAACAAATCGTTTTAGCCAGTGGCAACCAAGGAAAAATTAAAGAAATCCAGTCGATTCTTAAAAACCACCCTATTGTTGCTCAATCTCAATTTAAT
>DAOWHF010000062.1:0-12826 GCA_030641565.1 Methylomarinum sp. | reverse complement strand
GTCGTCGCTTTATCTCAGTTAAACCGTAACCTTGAGCAACGTCCTAATAAACGTCCAGTTATGTCCGATTTAAGGGAGTCTGGAGCGATTGAGCAGGATGCCGATTTAATCGTTTTTGTTTATCGTGATGAAGTGTATAACGAAGACAGTCCGGATAAAGGCATTGCTGAGGTGATTATCGGTAAGCAGCGTAACGGACCACTAGGGACGGTTCGCTTAACCTTCTTGGGGCAATATACCCGATTTGAGAATTTCGCAGGTGATCCTTATTCTGCTGAGGATTATGAATGACCTTAGCGCCTTATGCATTAATCAATTTAGCGGCAATAAAACATAATATAGAAAAAGTGCGTGATTATGCGCCTAATGCAAAGATTATGGCTGTTATTAAAGCTAATGCCTATGGTCATGGCTTGTTACGTATTGCAGAGGTTTTGAATGATGTTGAAGCTGTGGCTGTCGCTCGTGTATGTGAAGGTATTCAGCTTCGTCAATCAGGCTTTAAAAAAAGAATTACGGTTTTGGAAGGGTTTGTTAGTGAACAAGAATTAAAAGACTTCACGCAATATGATTTAGATGTCGTTGTGCATTCAGTTGGGCAGTTAGATATTCTGGAAAAGTATCATGGGCAGAAAAAAATTTCGGTTTGGTTAAAGTTAGATACTGGTATGAGTCGTCTGGGGGTAAGTGGTACTGAGTTTACATCAATTTATCAGCGGCTATTAGATTGTAGCTGTGTTAATAATCCTGTTTTCTTTATGACTCACCTTTCGAGTGCTGATGAACTGGACAGCTCAGTTACTTTACAGCAAATTAAACGCTTTGAAGAAAAGGTTAAGCCGTATACAGAAGAGAAAAGTATTGCTAATTCTGCCGGTATTATGGGCTGGCCAGATTCAATTAGTGATTGGGTGCGTCCTGGTATTATGTTATATGGCGTTTCACCTTTTTCTGATAGTACTGGGGAGATGTTGGGTTTAAAGCCAGTAATGAGTCTGCATTCGCGCTTAATTTCAGTAAAAGATATTGATGCTGGCGTAGCGGTTGGTTATGCCGGTACTTGGGTAAGTGAAGCCAAAACTAAATTAGGCATTGTGGCAATTGGTTATGGCGATGGTTATCCTCGCTATGCTAAAACGGGAACACCTGTTTTAGTCAATGGAAAAAGAGTGCCGTTGGTGGGACGTGTGTCGATGGATACAATTACGGTTGATTTAAATAGTCAACAAAATGCGAAGGCAGGTGATCCAGTTACACTTTGGGGGGACGGATTAGCTATTGAGGAAATAGCGCATTACGCAGATACCATTCCATATACATTATTATGTGGAATTACTCAAAGAGTAGAAAAAAGATAAAATGGATTATGGCTAAAAAACAAAAAACAGCATTTGTTTGTACAGAATGTGGTGCTGAATCCCCACGCTGGGCAGGTCAATGTACAGCATGTGGTGAATGGAATGTTGTTAAAGAAATTCGATTAGGCTCAACAACACAGAGGCAAAGCTCAGGATTATCAGGTTATGCCGGGGATCGATCACAAGTTCAATTATTATCTGATGTTGATTTGGCGAAAGCAGAACGTATATCAACAGGGTTGGCAGAGTTTGACCGTGTTTTGGGTGGTGGTATCGTTAGAGGTAGTGTGGTGTTGATTGGTGGTGCGCCAGGAGCAGGAAAAAGTACTATTCTATTGCAAGTAATTGCTAGTGCCGCTCAAAAAGGCGTATCCGTATTATATGTGTCTGGTGAAGAATCTTTGCAGCAAATTGCTGAGAGAGCGCACCGTTTAGGGCTAGATGTCGGTGCAATAAAAATGCTGGCTGAAACATCGGTGCAAAGTATTTGCAATTGCGTTGATGAAGAAAAACCTGTGATACTCATTATTGATTCAATTCAGGTAATGCATACAGTTAATTCGGAAACGGCACCAGGATCAGTGTCTCAAGTCAGAGAATCAGCGAGTTATTTGACGCAATATGCTAAGAAAAATAATGTCTCAATTTTTATGGTTGGGCATGTCACGAAAGACCAGTCTTTAGCGGGGCCCATGACTTTGAGTCATATTGTTGATGCTCAGGTGATTTTATCCGCTACTGATGATGCGCGATTTAGAGTGTTAAGGTCGGATAAAAACAGATTTGGCAGCGTAGGTGAGCTGGGTTTCTTTTCTATGGGCAGTACTGGGCTAAAGGAAGTTAAAAACCCTTCTGCGATGTTCTTATCTCGATCAGATAAACCTTCATCAGGAAGTGTGGTTACTGTTATTTGGGAAGGTACTCGACCCTTGTTGGTTGAAATTCAAGCATTAGTGACAGAAAGTCAGTATGGAAATCCTAGGCGATTAGCTGTGGGGCTGGATCAGAACCGATTAGCTATGTTACTTGCTGTATTAACTCGACACGCCGGTATTTTTACTGCAAATGATGAGATTTATGCCAATGTAGTGGGTGGGATAAAAGTGACGGAGACGGCTTCTGATTTAGCTATATTGGTCGGTGTGGTTTCTAGTCTTAAAGATAAAATTATTCCTCATGAAATCGTATTTTTTGGCGAAATAGGTTTAAATGGGGAGATAAGGCCAGTAGCTAATGGATATGCTCGCTTAAATGAAGCTGCTAAACATGGTTTTAAAAAAGCGGTTATACCTAAAGCTAATGCACCCAAAGAGGCTATCAATGGGTTAGCAATTAGAGCTGTTTCGACGGTATCAGAAGCTCTTGATGTGTTTGAAGATTTCTGAATTTATTCTTTATATTCAGATAGCGCTAGAAAGTCTCTTTCTAGCATTTGGCTATCGCCAAGATTAAGCTCAACCAAGCGTCGTAATTGAGAAATGCTATCAATATCAATATGCTCACATTTAAAACCTGCATCGTTACCAATAACATGAGTAACGCTGATTTGCATGGTGATACTGATATCTTCTGATAACTTCAGTTTCATTGTATACAAGTCTTCTAAAGGTTCGTTCCATGGCGTGTCAAAACGTAGCAGGCAACCCTGTAAAGAAATATCGATGAGTTTACAGGAGATAGTGGATGATTCACCGCTTAACGTTACGTCTGAATTATAGAAAATGCGGTGAAAATGACGTTTGTTATTGATTGGGTCAGCCATAATTAGTTTTCTAGAAAGAATTGCATGGATATATTATCGATAACAATAATATCGTTTTGGTTCAAATTTAAGGACTTATCAGCCAGTGCTTTGTTGTTGATGGTTATTTTTGCACCCGATTCGAGTGAAGATATGAAATAACCTTCTTTTCGTCTTGAAATAATAACAGTACCGGTGCCACTAAGACCAAAGCGCGTTATTGCTTTTTTTAAAGGCAGAATTCGACCAATATGTTGGCCATCTAACACTTGAAGATTAGCATCAGGTAGCTTAATTTTTTCTTCTAGCTGCTCGTTAAGATCTTTAAGGTCTTTGTTAGCCGCATTATTATTGGGTGCAGGTGTGACTGACTCAGTTGTACTAAAAATAATTGTATGCTTACCAATAGTTATTTTATCGTTATGCTGAAGAATTGAGTCTTTGGTTTTTTCATTGTTGATGAATAAGGGAAAGTCGTCATTAAGTTGTTTTATAATGCAACTATCTTCTTTAATTATAACCACAGCATGAGCTGATGCTACAGCGAGATTGTCGATCACTATATCATTGGTTTCATCGCGACCAATATGAATCACGCCTGAATCAAATATCTTTGATTGAACTGCTTTATCTTTAAAATAGACTGTAAATTTTGCCATTGTTCTCGTAAAAACGACTTGCTTTGATTAACTAGTATAGACGTAATCATTTAAGCTTGTTGAATAAAATATTATTTTTCAGGGTAAAATTTAACTAATTTAATGGTGTTCTTATCACGTTTAATAATTTCAAGTCGATAACCATGCAAACTCACGCTAACGCCTGATTCGGGGATTGTTTCCATGTACTCAATAATAAGACCATTAAGTGTTTTAGGTCCTTCAGTCGGCAAAGCCCATTGAGTGATGCGATTGAGTTCACGGACAGTGACACTGCCATCGACTAAATAACTACCATCTTTTTGTTCTTTAACATCAGCTTCTTCGGCGACCAGTTCACCGACAATAACTTGCAACAAATCATCCAAAGTTACCAGACCTTGCACGTCACCATATTCATCAACTACCAAACCAATGCGTAATTTTTCTGCTTTAAAGCTTTGTATTTGTTTGTGTAGAGGTGTGCTTTCAGGAATAAAAAAAGGTTTTGCCAGATTTTCAGTAATACTTTGTTTGTCAAAATCTGTCCGGTTAATCAAAGACATTAAGGTTCTTAAATGTAAAAAACCAATTACCCTGTCTATACTTTTTTTGTATATAGGTAGGCGAGTATGAGGGCAGTTTTGGATTTGATGGATAATTGATTCAAGAGAGTCTTCCAAGTCTATACCAATGATCTCATTCCTTGGTGTCATAATATCTTCAACAGATGCTGACTCAAGGTCTAAAATACCTAAAAGCATATTTTGGTATCGAGCTGGCATTAAGTTTTCGGCATCAGATACAATACTTTTTAACTCATCTTTATTAAGCTGGTCTTTATTGTTTTTTGATGCATTAATACCAATTATTCTTAATAAAAAGTTGGATATTAAATTAACTAACCAGACAAAAGGATAGAGCAGTTTTAATAGGGGTGTATAAACCCAGGCAGCTGGATAGGCAAGGATTTCAGGTTTGATTGCTGCTAAGGTTTTTGGCGTGACTTCTGAAAAAATCAGCACAACCAGCGTCAAAGTCATTGTTGAAGCAAGGAGGATTTCTTCTTGACCAAGGTTAATAATGCCTTCATTAATCAAGCGTATTGCAATGATAGTTGCTAGAGAAGACGCACAAATATTTACAAAGTTGTTACCTAATAGGATTAAACCCATTAAGCGGTCAGGTCGTTGTAATAACCGATGAGCTTTAGTGGCTCCCTTATGTTTTTGTTTGACCTGATGCTGCAAGCGATAACGATTTAAAGTCATTAACGCTGTTTCAGAGCCAGAAAAAAAAGCCGAAAGAAGTAAAAGAGCTACAAGTATGCCGAAGAGTATACTAAGAGAGATGTCGTTCAAAGAAAGGAACTCAAGTTTATTTAACAGATGACTAGTTTCTCTATTGAGAGATATTTGTCAAGTATTTATTGTGGTTTTTAATATTTATTGATTTTATTTTGTTTTCTAATTGCGTTAGAAAGTAGTTACAAGAGATTGAAATAAATTGAAGTTTTTTCAATAAAATGGTTCAATGATTTACTTTGTAAAGGCGCTAATGTTTTTAAAAAAAATCGGCACGGTTATGTTTTTGATTTTTATATCAAGTTTGTTTTTCCTAGAGCAAAGCTCTGAAACAGGTGTGTGGTAAATTATGTCACTGTTTCAGTCGCACGGTTATAGGTGAAAAATGATTAGAAAAGTGATTAAGATGGCTGCATGATGTATAACTTAGTATGCAATGAATTTTAGTTTAGGAAAGAGTGTAAGCAGATGGCTTTGCCGCGATTATTATTAATTGATGATAATAGGACAAGAATTCAGCAATTTGAAAGTGTGTTGTTATTTTTGGAATATCAGGTTTCTTCCGCAAGCTCAGATGATTATATTTCGGTATTAGCTGATCTTAATGATGTACGTGCAGTTTTTATTGGCAATGGCTGTGAAAAACAAGCGACACTGATTAAATCTGTTTTGAGTCACGTTGCTGAGTTGCCTGTTATCTTGTTAATAGAAAAAGGCACAACACCGCAAGTACCCTCTGCAATTCAAAAAATGGTCACGCAATGTCAGGAATGGCCAAGTAGCTACCCTGTTTTTATAGAAACTATAAAAAAATTACCTGTCCCCAAAAAGCCCGTCATTACGCAGAAAAATAGCGCCTCAAACAAAGGTTTGGCAGGGATAAGTCAAAGTATTAAGCAGATTAGAGAGTTGATAGATCAAGTTGCAGGATCAAATGCAACCGTGCTTGTTTTGGGGGAATCAGGTACTGGTAAAGAAGTGGTTGCCCAGGCTTTACATAGAGCTTCAGACAGGAAAAACAGGCCATTTGTACCGGTTAATTGCGGGGCAATTCCAGGGGAGTTGTTAGAAAGTGAGTTGTTTGGTCATGAAAAGGGGGCTTTTACTGGCGCATTAACAGCAAGGCAAGGGCGTTTTGAAATGGCAGAAGGTGGTACGCTATTTCTTGATGAAATTGGTGATATGCCCATGCCTATGCAAGTTAAATTGTTAAGGGTGCTTCAGGAGCGTACCTTTGAACGTGTAGGAAGTAATAAAACGATTGAATGTGATGTCAGAATTGTAGCGGCAACACATCGAAATCTTGAAAGTGAAATTCAAGAAAAGCGATTTAGAGAAGACTTATTTTATCGGCTTAATGTATTCCCTATAGAGCTGCCTTCTTTAAAAGAAAGGGAAGAAGACATTCCTTTGCTGGTTAATGATTTGGTCGCACGTATGGAAGTGGCAAAAAAAGGTAAGGTTGAGTTTACCAAGGAGGCACTGGCTTTAATGATGCAGCACCCTTGGCCAGGTAACGTAAGAGAGTTATCAAATTTTATCGAAAGGCTGGCAATAACCAATCCAAATGGCATTATCGAGGTAAGTGATCTTCCTACGAAATTTCAGCAATACGAGATTCCCGAAGGCTTTGATATAGAAACTGTTGAAGATGGCAATGTGACCGAAGAGGTAAACCCTGTTGAACAAAGCGAATCAGCTAATGTGGTAGAAGAATCACCGGTACTTTCTCAGCTGCCCAAACAAGGGCTGGACCTAAAGGAATACCTAAGTGATATGGAAATCAACCTAATTCAACAGGCGCTAAATGAATGTAATGGCGTGGTAGCTCACGCTGCAAAACGACTTAATATGCGACGTACCACGTTAGTAGAAAAGTTAAAGAAGTATGAAATGTCTTGATAGGTCAAAATATTGGCATTGTTATTGTATTACTTTGATTTAAAGGTAAAAATAAGAATGGTCTGATTATTGCTTTTACAGAGGTAACATACAAAAGCAATGATTAGATATGAATACTCAGGTTACCTCACAGACTTTAAAAACAGAAAAGCTTACCGATGCTTTTCAGCTGTTTAATGAGCTCTCTAAAAACTTGTCTGATTCCTATCAGGAGCTACAAAAGCAAGTTGCCACATTAAATCAAGAGTTAGCAGCAGCACGTACTGATCGTCTTAATACTCTAATTGAAAAAGAAAAGCTGGCCGATCGTTTACAACAGATTTTAGCTGCATTGCCTGCTGCAGTTGTGGTATTAAATGCAGAAAATAGAGTCGTCGATTGTAATGCGATAGCCATTAACTATTTGGCCGAACCATTAATAGAACAGCATTGGTCTGATGTGGTTCAGCGTAGTTTAATTCCTGTGTTTGATAATCCTCATGAGCGTCAATTAAGAAATGGTAAAAGAGTCAGTGTGACTCAGAATGTTCTGAATAATGAATCAGGACAGATTGTTTTACTCTCTGATGTCAGTGAATTGCGCTCATTGCAAGATAGAGTCAGCCAGCAAAAACATTTATCAGCAATGGGTGAAATGGTCGCCAGTATGGCACATCAAGTACGCACCCCTTTATCAACCGCTATTTTGTATGCATCTCAGATGAATAAATCTGCGGTCACAGATAACAGCCGCATTAAATTCTCTAATAAAATTCTTGAGCGTTTACATTATTTGGAACGACAAGTTAATGATATGTTGATCTTTGCTAAAGAAGGTCGATTAACGATGGAGAATTTTTCACTACAGCATTTCATTGATCAAGTTGATGAAAATATGCGCGATATTACTGAAAATAGGCCGCTGAAATTTATTGTTAACAGTGACGTTAATATTGACGAAATGCTGGGAAATGAAGATGCCTTGTTGGGTGCAAGTATGAACTTATTAAATAATGCGGCAGATGCGCTTAATGGCAATGGTCAGATAATCATGACGATAAGCCAAGAGGATCATGCTAGTTTACAAATTAAAATAAAAGATAGTGGGCCTGGAATTTCAGAGGCCACTATGAGTCGCTTGTTTGAGCCTTTCTATACCACAAAAATTAATGGCACAGGATTAGGTTTAGCGGTTGTTGATAGTGTTGTTAGAGCGCATAGCGGATCAATTGAATGCGAATCAAAAGAAGGGCATGGGACGTTATTTACCATGCTTTTACCTTGTGTCAATCAATATATAACAACTTTGTCAGAAGTGGCTTATCAGCAAATGGAGAATAGTTATGAAGCAGTATGATGTGTTGATCGTAGAAGATGATAAGGATTTATGTGAAGCACTATGCGACACCTTAGAGATAGAAGGTTATCGTGTAATCTCGGCTGGTAATGGCACTGAAGCATTAAGTAGGCTGGCAAAAAATGATTTTAGATTGGTAGTGAGTGACATTCAAATGCCGATAATGGATGGATTTCAGTTGTTGAATAATATGCAGCAAAAGTATGCTGAAACCCCCGTGTTATTAATGACCGCCTATGGCACAATTCCCAAAGCTGTAGAAGCTATGCAATCAGGCGCTGCTGATTATTTGATAAAACCTTTTGAAGCATCAACTTTAGTTGAAAAAGTCGCTAAATTTGTGGTGACTGAAACTGAGCAAGTCAATGGCAGGGTAGTGTTTGATGAAAAAATGAAACAGCTTTATACGCTGACAGCTAAAGTGGCAAAAACGGATGTCACGGTTCTTTTACAAGGTGAAAGCGGTACAGGTAAAGAAGTGATGGCTAAGTATATTCATCAAAATTCTTTGTATCATGAAGGGCCATTTATTGCGGTTAATTGCGCGGCTATTCCTGAAAATATGTTGGAAGCCATGCTTTTTGGTTATGAAAAGGGGGCTTATACCGGAGCAGTACAGTCTATGCCTGGTAAGTTTGAGCAAGCTCAGAATGGAACGCTATTGCTTGATGAAATATCCGAAATGGATATTGCTTTGCAAGCCAAGTTATTAAGAGTTTTACAAGAAAAAGAAGTGGAACGCTTAGGTGGGATGCATAAGATAGAGTTAAACGTCAGAATTTTGGCTACAACAAACCGTAATTTAAAAGATGCTGTAGAACAAGGATTGTTTCGTGAAGATTTGTATTATCGTTTAAGTGTTTTTCCCATTAAAATCCCAGCATTAAAAGACAGGGTGGGCGACATTCTGCCCTTGGCAAAGACATTGATTCAAAAGCATTGGCAAGAAGGAAAAAAACCACCTGTTTTTACAGCAGATGCTGCCGCAGTGATGCAGCGTTACAGCTGGCCTGGTAATGTAAGAGAGCTGGAAAATGTTGTGCAGCGGGCATTGATTTTACATCAAAATGGCTATATTAATCCTGAATGCCTAGTGTTTGAAGGTGAGGTTGATGAGCAGGTATTTGCTGTCGAAAGCACAGTTAAGGGCGTTGCTGTTGAAGATCAAACTGAGATTATAGCAGCTGATGTATCGGTAGCTGTAAATGCACGCTTAGGTGACAGTGTTAGGTCTGCTGAAGAGAATATCATTCTACAAACATTGCATGATGAAAAAGGCAGTAGAAAGATCACAGCGGAAAAGCTGGGTATAAGTCCTCGCACCCTACGATATAAAATTGCAAGGATGAAAGAGTCGGGACTTGCTGTTCCTTGTTAATTTTTTAGAGCTGGCTTGAAAAATGCTTGGTGTTTATTAAAGACTGTTTTTCCGATTGATAAAGAATTTAAGTGAGTGATATGAGCGAGATGAATGTAAATCAAGTGTTAGCCCAGATGCGAACAATGTCAATTGAAGCATCTAGCAAACCAGTAGAGCCTAGTGGAGGCGCAGACTTTTCTGCCATGTTAAAAGAATCGATTGATTCGGTAAATAATACTCAACAAACATCGGCTAAGTTGTCTCAAGCATTTGAAACAGGTGAGTCTGATGTGAGTTTGGCTGAGGTTATGATTGCATCACAAAAAGCCAGTGTTTCATTTCAAGCGATGTTGCAAGTAAGAAATAAATTAGTTGATGCCTATAAAGATGTTATGAATATGCCGATGTAAGGTTTGATGATTCATTTGTACTTGAAGTCTGGCTTGTCTTTTTGTGATGCATTAAGTTGTCGGTTAGGTCTAATAAACTCAAATAGTCTAAACAGTTACAATAGGTTTAGTGATAATATTAATGTTTTTTCAGGGTATGTTTTCTAAGTTAGTGAAGATAAAAAATGAGTGAGCAAGATGGTGGTAATTTGGCTGAAGTAAATTCAGAATCCAGCATGTTAAGTGGATTAACCAAGGAAACTGAAACGCATCCTGTTTTAAAAGGGTTAAATAACTTATCTATAGCAAAACAAGTAGGCTTAATGCTGGGTGTGGCATTAAGTATTGCCATTGGTACGGCTGTCGTTTTATGGTCGCAAGAGTCATCATATGACTTATTGTATACAGGAATAGATGGTAAAGATGCCACAGAAATATCAGATGCACTTACCAATTTGGGAATAGAGTTTAAAGTTGATATGGATTCTGGCGCAATTATGGTACCGCCAGGTAAAGTGCGAGAGCTAAAGCTTAAACTTGCTGCACAAGGATTACCCCGATCACAAACTTCAGGCTATGAAATTCTAGATAAGGATACTGGGTTTGGTACCAGTAAAAATATCGAGTTAATGCGTTTTCAAAGAGCACTAGAGGGTGAAATAGCCAAAACCATTGCTTCAATTCAAAATGTAAAATCCGCTCGTGTACTTTTGGCCTTACCCAAGCAATCAGTCTTTGTTCGAAAGCGAAAAAAACCCAGTGCTTCAGTGATTGTTAATTTATATCAAGGCCGGAGCCTGGAAAAAGGCCAAATAGAATCCATTGTTCATTTAGTCGCATCCAGCGTACCCATGATGGAGTCAACCCAGGTAACAGTGGTTGACCAAAAAGGACGTATGCTAAGCAGAAATGATTCTTCGGAAGAAATGTATTTAACCTCAAAGCAGTTTGAATACAAAAAGAATATTGAAGAACATCTTATGCAGCGTATAGAAAATATCTTGCTTCCATTGGTAGGTCGTGAAGGTATGCAGGCTCAGATTTCAGCTGATGTTGATTTTACAGTTACTGAAAAAACTCAGGAAATGTTTAATCCTGATCTGCCCGCACTAAGAAGTGAGCAAACACAGGATGAGCGAAATTCAGGCGCTGGTATTCAAGGTGTGCCTGGTGCATTATCTAATCAACCACCACCTGCGGGGGTTGCCCCAGAAATAGCAGTAGGCAAGGATGGGCAGACAACTGCGAGTAGCGTAGGTTCAGTCAGCAAGAGTGCAACACGGAATTATGAACTGGATAAAACCATTACCCACACTCGGTTAGCAACAGGTGTATTGCGTAGATTATCAGTTGCCGTAGTAGTTGATGATAAAAAAATATTATCGGAGGATGGTTCAGCTAACTCCCAACCTTATGCCCAGGAAGATGTTAACCAACTAAGAGAATTGGTGATGCAAGCCGTTGGTTTTGATAGTAGCCGAGGGGATCTTGTGACAGTAACTAATGTCGCATTTAGAATACCCGATGAGCTTGAAGCCCTGCCAGAAATACCATTATGGGAACAGCCCTGGTTTATTGATATGGCAAAACAACTAATGGCTGTCTTGGTTGTCATATTCTTGGTTTTTGGTGTATTAAGACCCACCATGCGAGGATTGATTGCTAGAGATGAAGAAGTTAAGGCACTGATTGATGCTCATGCAGAGGCTGATGCAACAGGAGGCATTGTACGATTTGATAAAGACGGTAAACCTATGGCTGTTGCTGTTGAACATGAAGAGGGTGAAGCAGGAGAAGGGGGTATTTCGGCCGGTGTAGAAGACATATTGTTATTAGAAGCTCCGCAAAGTTATGAGAAACGATTGGAATATGTCCAGAGACTGATTGATGAAGACCCTAAAGTAGTTGCACAACTTATTAGAGAATGGGTAAGAGCTGATGGCTGATGAATTAAACGCAAAATTAGGCTCAACAGAGAGCGCGGCTTTATTGCTTTTAGCCGTTGGTCAGGATAGAGCTGCCAGTGTGCTTAAAAATATGGGCCCAAAAGAGGTTCAAACTGTTGGGGCGGCCATGGCAAATCTAGGGGGCATTACTGCTGATATGGTAGATGCTGTTCTTGAGAGTTTTATTATACAAATTAAGGATGAAACTGGTTTTGGTTTAGATTCAGATACATATATTCGTAATATGTTAACGGATGCTTTGGGGGCGGATAAAGCCGGAAATATTATTGATAAAATCCTGTTAGGGGCAAATAGTAAAGGGATTGAGCAACTTAAATGGATGGATAATCGATCTATTGCCGACTTGATTAGACTGGAACATCCTCAAATTATAGCCACTATTTTGTCTTTACTGGATGCGGATCAATCTGCTGAAGTATTAGGGTTATTACCTGCTAATCTGCGTTCGGATATTTTGATGAGAATTGCGACCATGGAGAGTGTGCAACCAGCGGCAATTAAAGAGCTTGACGAAATTATGGAGAAACAGCTAACGGGTAGTGATAGCGTTAAATCTTCTAGTGTGGGTGGTATTGATGCAGCAGCCAGTATTATCAACTTGCTAGAGGGGGTATTAACTGAAGAAATGTTGGATGCTATCAGTGAAAATGACGCTGATTTAGGGCAGCAAATTCAGGATAAAATGTTCGTTTTTGCTGATTTGGTTAATGTAGATGATCGAGGCGTGCAAACCTTGTTAAGAGAAGTCTCTACAGATCAGTTATTGCTGGCATTAAGAGGTGTAAATGACACTCTTAAAGAAAAAATATTTGGCAATATGTCTAAGCGTGC